>JBIKOO010000040.1:0-15124 GCA_044358015.1 Ilumatobacteraceae bacterium | reverse complement strand
GTTCAGCTACCGGGGTCGGCACGGGGCGACGAACGCCAATTTCAATGATTTCTTGTTGCGTGCCAGCCTGCATGAACTGCACCCGAGCGTTTGAGTTCAAACGACCGTTCATCACCCGGATTGATGACACCACACCACGGTATTGGTCGTACTGGCTGTCAAAGATCAACGCTTGCAGCGGTGCATCAGGATCGCCAACGGGGGCTGGAATGTGTTCACAAATGGCATCCAGCAGTTCGGGAACTCCGACCCCGGTCTTAGCCGAAATACGCAGAATGTCGCTCGCCTTGATGCCGAGCACATTTTCAATTTCTTGGGCGTACCGGTCGGGATCAGCTGCGGGAAGGTCAATCTTGTTCAACACCGCCACGATCTCGAGGTCGTTTTCGAGCGCCAGATAGCAGTTCGCCAGAGTTTGGGCCTCAATACCCTGGGCGGCGTCAACGACTAACACCACGCCTTCACACGCAGCTAACGAGCGGCTGACTTCGTAGCCAAAGTCAACGTGACCAGGGGTGTCAATGAGGTGCAGCGTGTATCCCTTCCAGTCAACACGCACGTTCTGAGCCTTAATGGTGATGCCACGCTCACGCTCAAGATCCATCGAATCAAGGTATTGGGCCCGCATATCACGCACTTCAACGGCGTGAGTCATCTCCAAAATGCGGTCAGACAAGGTCGATTTGCCGTGATCAATATGGGCAATGATCGAAAAGTTGCGGATGCGAGAGAGGTCCATGGGGAAAGGCGCTGGGGTTTTGCCACCCAAAAGGGTGAACCGTGCTCTGAAGAGACTAGCGTTCATCTGAACCTGAGAGGGGCTTGGCGTTGGGGAGTATCCCCTGCGCTGGTACTATCTCAGGGCTGTTTCAATCGCATTGAGGTTCCCGTGGCAAATATCAAAAGTCAAAAGAAGCGCATTCTTACGAACGCCAAGCGCGCTGAGCGCAACAAGGCCGTCAAGAGTGAGTTGAGGACTCGAGTCAAGACTGCAAAGTCGACAATCGGATCTGACACCAACGCTGAAGATGTTCGCGTTGCGGTCAAGCGCATCGACATGGCGACCGCCAAGGGCATCATTCACAAGAACACGGCAGCTCGTCGCAAAAGCCGCCTCATGAAGCAAGTTAACGCTGGCGGCTGACCGTACCGGTCAATTTTGCTAGTCGGGCGACCAGTACGTCCATCACAACATCTTCATCAAGTCCGGTTGATCCTCGCAGATCTAAATCGGCAGCAGCCAACAACTCGAAGGCCCGTCGAACTCCCGATCCGGTGAGATTGCGATAGGCCTTCAGTGCTTTTTCGGCTGCGAATCCCTTCAGCCCCAGCACCGCTTCTGCCTCAACAATTGACGACACGTCTGGTCCGTCAAGTTTGGCCAGTCGCGAATAGTGATTATGCAACTGCGACATAATCTGCAGCGGATGCCGCTCGCCCGCCGTCATCAATCGGCGCGATGCCATGAGGGCTTTTGTTGCATTTCCTCCATCAATCGCATCGGTTAAATCCCATGGCTTCACATCACCGCGTTCGCCCAAAAAGGGCTCAAGTTTTTCGCGGGTAATTTTCTGCGATCCGTATGTTGACTTCAACGTGCCCGCGATGCCACCCAATCGTGCAACGTCTTCCCCGAGCCAATCAATGAGCATCGCAACGGCTGAAGCATCAAGCACCAGACCCAGGGTTGACAGCTGCGATTCCCACCATTCACGACGATCTTTCGCCTTGGTCGGAGGAGACGGATCAATTGACTGTCCTCCACACGCCTTCAAACCATCAGCGATGGCTTTTACAACCCGTCCGCTTCCCCATTCAAGAACTAGGTGCGTGAAGTCGGCGGCATTGTTGAGATACTCCGCCAGAACATCTATGTCGTCACCTTTGAAATGTGCAACGCCACGCGCCACGATGATGCGGGTGTCGGTAAAAAACGGCGGTGTGTTGGCAGCCTCGGTCACGGCCGCCATGACATATTCGCCGTCAAATTCTTCGAGCATGAGCGATCGATCTTGATCACCGACGAGTTCACGCACCTTGTCCGAGACGGCCTCGCTGACCAAAACATCATCAGATCCGTGGAACAAGAACACACTCATGTCTCTAGGTTCTCACATCGGTGGCTCAGCAATAGAAATAGAGGCACGACAGCCGTCGCAATATCAACCACAGGTGGCAGGTTCAGGTGTTGACCAAGGGCGGCGACGGTATCGACCCATTTCACCCCAACGCCAAGTGGCCACATCAGCGCCTCAGAGATCGCTTGGGGTGTAACACCAGCGATGAGCGCAGTTGGTATTCCAGCCAGCATCACTAATCCGGCAATTGGAACGGCCAATAGGTTGCACGGAATCGACATGGCACTCGGCCATCCGAAAACCAGCACCAGGATTGGCAACACTCCCAATTGGGCAGCCAGAGACGGAGCGACCCAATCAACAACCCACGGATGATTTCTTAGGCCCCAACACTGAAGCGATGTGCGGATCCTTGGTGACAACACGATGAGACCCGAACTTCCACCTATCGACAGCCACCAGCCCACCGACCACAACAAAAATGGATCAAGTACGAGCAAACTGATACACGTCGCACACAACACTTGCCATGCCTTCAGTCTTCCCCCGATCGCGAACACCGTCGCGGTGATGCCAGCCATCGTGACCGCACGAATCACCGAAGGTTCGAGGCGAGTCATAATGGCAAACCATCCCAACACCAAAAGCGTCAGCAGTAGACGATTCCAACGTCGAAGGCGGGTCAGCAACGGAGCCACAACTGCCATCACGAAGGCCACATTTTGACCCGACACCGCTGTTAAATGTGCCAGTCCACTCGCCCGAAAACGATCCACCATTTCGGGAGGTTGCTGCGAGTCATCGCCGTACACCAAACCGGCAAAGAGCGCCGACTGATCTCCGCTCAAAACACGAGAACCTTTCCCGAGAGCGCTCCGCACTCGATTAGCCGCCAATTCAAATCGAGATTCACTGATATGTGCACCACTAGCAATAGTTCGCAGGACTTTCACCTCGAATCGCCCAACAATATGGCGCACTTGCAAACGTCGACCTCCATCACCGTTTGGTCGACGCTGACCCACAACCTCAACAGATTCTCCTGATACATGCAACGCCACTCGGCGCGCTGAACTTCCGTATAACCACGATTCAAAACGCTGCCCTTCAATTTCTAAAACAACCCGCACCCCACGACCAATTGGTTGAGGATCTGATTTGAGTATGGCCAGACCCGAATAGTTACCAGAGCGAACATCTTGAACGTTCTGCCACTCAATATGGCTACGCCAACAAGTCAGACAACTTGTCAAACACAACAGCAGCACAAGCCATGGACGAACTTGCGCCCTTTGCGCCAAGACGATCAACACAACTCCAACTGCGACGACAACGCACAATCGACCAAAGGAGTAGAGATTTTCGCCAAACCACACTGACGAAGCGACGAGCGAAATTGTGGCCAGGGCGAAGTAATGCAACGTTCGGCGCCCGGTTTGGTCGTACTGTTGTTGACCGTGAGTCAAAGCCCGAGCATTGTTCCCGACGGCGTCGTGTATCACCGCTTGCTCGTTCGCAAATTCGGGCCATATCTAGCAGTCGCGATTTCGGCAGCGATTGGGATCGTGGCTGCGTTGTTGCTAATTGGCTCAGAGAGTGCAGTGCGCGGAATTCCGGGATTTATTCTGGCCATCGTGGCAATTCCTACTTTGCCACTATTCGGCGTGCCGGTCATGGGCGGCACAGTCCGTTGGTTGCTGGCCATCGTTTCGAGTGCGGCAATCTGGGCATTCATCGGCCACCTCGCAGCACAACGCTCAACCAACCGCACAATTTCAAGTTGGCCCGAATGGCGTCGCGAATGGACGCGATTGAGTATCGGTGTCTGGGCTGGTGCGATGTTTGGTCTTGCGGTTGCCGCAATCGCGCTCGGCATTAATCCCGTTTCGATATAGAAGCCTGCGACGGATCTGTCGTTCATATTGTGACAAGACCTTGCAGTGCCGCGAACTTTGCCGGCCCGATACCTGGAACATCTTCAAGACCAGAAATGCTCGCATACGGCCCGTTTTGATCTCGATAAGCCACGATTGCCTGAGCCGTTGACGGCCCAACTCCCGGCAACTCATCAAGTAAGGCGACATCGGCCGTATTGATGTTGATCGGATATTGAACGGAGTTTGTTTCACTAGTCGCGCCATCATTCATTGAACCGCTGATTGAGATACTCGGCGGAACTTTCTCGCCAACAGCTGGTACATACACCTGCTGACCATCGTTCAACCGATTCGCCAAATTAATGGCGTTCAAATCAGCGATTGCGGTCGCTCCCCCAGCAAACCGAACTGCATCAACCACTCGAGCGTCAATAGGTAAGTCATAGACCCCAGGGCGTAAAACGTTGCCCGCCACATGTACCGCGATCAACTCAACCGGCGTCGAAACATCTGGGGCGGCACTTGCGTTTTGTCTTGATGCAACGGTTGTTGTTGCGTAGTTCAACGATGATTCAATTGGCGGAGCTGGCGTACGTAACAAGAAGAATGCACCAAAGCCCACCAGTGGAATACACACGCAGACCGTCACCATTCGACCCCACCCGAACCATGTCACCGACTTCATCAGGTGGCGCACCAAGTCGGCCGAGCGCGACCACAAGTTCACGGGCAACGATCGAGATTTTTCACCCTCAGTCGGCGGTTCGGGACGCCATGACTCCACGTCTTCACCTCGCCCTCGCTATCTCGGTTGCGTAACTACCGAGAAGTACCACCAACAGGCGTCCGCCAATGCGTCGCGATCACGGTTCGGCGATCAAACTCACGGCGAATTGCGTCATTTGCCGTTTCCTCGTCCCATGCCAAAAGCGGTCCCGCGATAAATGCAACGCGCTCCAGCACCTCGCGACTCACCGAACCAATTGTGCCAATCACCAAACGACGATCGACGATGTCTGACAGTGTGCGCGCACCCTCATCGGTTACGGCGAAAACAACTTGCGCTTCAATGTCATTACAGTTCGGTGACAACTGCTGTGCTGATTCTGGATTCTGCTGAACAATGGCATCAATACGCACCCACTCGGTTCCGTACAAACGGGCGATGTGCTCACCGATATGAAGCGGAATGCCGTGTTCGTTCATCGCCATAGCCGCATCGGTAATAAATGGCTCGGCATCTTCAGCCCAAGCAAAGGTTCCACCCGCGGCCGCACTGCGCGAATCAAAGGGTCGCGAGCGGACACCTTTCAATTCGTTGCTCAACAGTTCATCAACCATTTCTTCGGCTGTCGCCCGTCCGGTCGTCCATTTGCCACCACCGATCGACCACAAATTGTCGACACCGTGATCGGCATGGTGATACAACTCGTGGGCACGACTCGCCGAATATGTACCTTCGTCTTGAGCTGCCTCGTCATCAACAGTTGTCTCACGAATCAACGGACGGACACCAACCGTTGTCATCTCAACGTCGTCGGTTGTCAGTTTTGTTTCTGATGGCGCCATCGTTGAATTCACCGTGTCCAAAATGAGCGTGACGTCATCTGGGTCGACCACTACGCCCGATTCATCACCCACAATTGGGGTGTCGGTTGGACCAATAAATGATTTGCCCATCCAGGGCGACACAATCACATGTCGACCCGATTGAGCGCGGGCAAATACCGCATCAACAACTCGACCAGGACCACCTAGCGGTCGCGTCAAAATGTGAACTCCCTTAGAGCGATCAACACCGACACCGGTGCCTTTACCTAGCGTCGCAAGAACCTTGTCAATCCAAGGTCCCGCAGCATTGACAACAACCTTGCCCGTAATTGTGTAGTCACGCCCCGACAACACATCAGTGACTGCTACACCTTCAATGCGTAAACGATCAGATGATGTTGAAACAAATCCCGTGACACGCGTGTGATTTAACAACACCGCACCTGCGGCGGCCGCCGACTTCGCATATGCCAACAACAGTCGCTCTGGATGAACGTTCAAGGTGTCGTGATACGCGAATCCACCTTGTAAACCACTCTGATCAAGCCACGGAACTGCAGCTAACAACTTTGAACGACTCAACCAGCGCGGATGAGGAATCCGCAAACTGTCTGGCGCGTGCAAATTTCGATCAAAAGCCAAAGTGTCGTATAACAAAACTCCGGCACCAATGAGCGCCGTCGGAGGTTTGCTCCAACGCCACGCTGGCATGATGAAACGAGTCTGCTCAACAAGGTGCGGTGCACCAAGTGCCAAGATGCGACGTTCACGCAGACTTTCTCGTACGACCGCAACGTCATATTGCTCAAGGTAACGAATTCCGCCATGAATGTACTTTGTCGTCGCGGCACTGGTACCCGAACCAAAATCTCCACGCTCAAGCAAAATCGTTTTCAGTCCACGTGAAGCAGCCTCACGAGCAACAGATATTCCCGTGATTCCGCCGCCAATGATGATGACATCAAATTCCTGATCAATTTCGCTCAATGAACGTTGAATCGTAAATGCCGATGACGACGAGTTCATTTCAAAATCGCGATCATTTCAAGCATCGTCATTAATACAGGCGCATCGTTAGTTTTTTGCGCCAACCCGCAGTGCGCGGATCTTCGAGACCCATCACTTCAAGAATGTCAACGAACTGTTGCCGAGCTTCGTCATCAGTCTTTACTAAATCAAGCAGTTGGCCCAACTGATGGTCGTAGTCATCGGGTGGACGTAACGACAATCGTGCCGCTGCCGCGGCCTTACGCACATCTTCGGTTTCGGGCACTCGTGCCAACAATGCCAAGGCCGCTTCACCTTCGCCTCGCGCAGTGAGCATGGTGGCAAGAGCAACAATGGCTGTCTCATTACCCGGCTCAATGTCGAGCACGGCCAGCAAACTCTGTTCATCACCACGACTCAACAAAGCATTGATGTGTTCTTGGGTCGCAGTCGGGAGCATCTGTTCAACGAATTGACGAACCGCAGCCTCGGCCAACGGACCTTGGAACTCGCCCATAATTGATCCATCGCGGAGGGCAAACATTGCGGGAACTGCCTGCACCCGAAATGCCTGCACAATGCCCGGATTTTCATCTACATTGATTCGGGCCAGCAGAACTTTTCCTTGAGTCCCAGCAACAATCGCTTCCAGAACTTGCCCAAAAGCAACACAAGCGTCGCTGCGTGGGCTCCATAAATACGCCAACACCGGTCCGTTAGCCGATCTAGCTAAGACCTCGGTCTCAAATGTCGCTTCAGTGACGTCAATAGCCATACCTTGACGATACCCCGCTGGCGACTTTGACCGTTCTTCAGGCACACAAGATCGTTGGTTCGTGGATACCGTACGGGGGCGTGAGTAGTGATTCGCCCAGCATCCCCGGTCTCGATATCAACAAAGTCACCGCCTGGCTTGAAGCCAACGTCGCTGGCGCAGTTGGACCATTCACATTTGATGTCATTGCCGGAGGTCACTCAAATCTCACTTTCAAAGTCACTGGCAGTAACGGCCAACAATTTGTGTTGCGCCGACCCCCGCTAGGACATGTTCTCGCCAGTGCCCACGACATGGGCCGTGAACACCGCATCATTGCTGCCCTCAGTGGAACTCCCGTGCCGGTCGCTCCTGCCGTTGGCTTTTGCGACAATCTCGAAGTCAATGGTGCTCCGTTCTACGTGATGTCATTCGTTGATGGGTTAGTCATCCGCGAACGTGAAGCCGCTGAACGATTACTAAGCGTTGACGCTCGTCACCGGGCCAGTGAATCAATTGTTGACACTATGGCCGCAATTCATGCTGTCAGCCCCGAGTCTGTAGGTCTTGGTGATCTCGGTCGTCACGAGGGTTACATCGCTCGCCAACTGAAGCGTTGGTACGGACAGTGGAACCAACAAAAAACCCGTGACTTACCAAGCGTCGATCGCGTACATGATGAACTGTTGGCACGCATTCCCGAACAGGGTCCTGCCACTCTCGTGCACGGCGACTATCGCCTCGACAACTGCATGGTTGATGCAAGTGGTCAAGTCATCGCAGTTCTTGACTGGGAAATCTGCACACTTGGTGACCCAATGGCCGACCTAGGTTTATTGATGGTGTATTGGACCGGCCCCAATGACGATGCATCAGCTTGGAATGGTTCAGCCTGCTCAACTCCTGGTTTCCTTGACCGCGCCGACCTTGCACAGCGTTATGCCGACGTCAGTGGCCGAGATATTTCACAACTTGATTTCTACACAACCTTTGCTTATTGGAAACTCGTGTGCATTCTCGAAGGTGTGTACTCGCGTTATCTCGGAGGCGCGTTGGGTCAACGCGATCCTGCTGAACTGGAACCGTTCAACCAACAAGTGATTGGTGCGGCCGCAAAAGCCGAAGACATGTTGAGTCGCTTGAAATGAGTAATGAAATTCGTGATCTTGAACTTCACGGCGACTTACCGCAATTGAATTCCCCCATTTTGATTGTGATGTTGCAAGGCTGGATTGATGCAGCTGGTGCAGCCAACGATGCGATGTCGGCAATTGAAAGCCAAATTGATCCGTTGCCGGTCGCAACATTTGATCCTGATGTTTTCATTGACTATCGCGCTCGCCGACCAACAATGGAAATTCGCGAAGGACGTAACAACGGAATTGATTGGCCGTCCATCGATCTCTATGCCGGCAAAGACACCAACGGCCGCGATGTTCTCATTTTGCGCGGACACGAACCTGATTCAGCCTGGAATCGTTTTTCAGCGGCAGTACGTGAACTGTGCTTGCGCATGAATGTTTCGATGATGGTCGGACTTGGCGCCTACCCCTTCCCCACTCCTCACACACGTCCGAGCAATTTGTCGTGCACGACACCAACGATTGAATTACTCAACAAGATTGCTTTCTTGCGCAGCACCGTCGATGTACCTGCCGGCATGACCGCGGTACTTGAACAGGTTCTTCATGACAGCGGCATTCCTTCGATCAGCGTGTGGGCACAGGTGCCGCAATACATTCCAGGCATGACCTATCCCGCAGCCTCTCTGGCGATTCTGCGCGGTCTCGTTCCGGTAGCCGACCTCCACTTTGATGGAACCGCCCTTGAACAAGAATCAGTGATTCAGCGCGAACGCCTCGACCGCATGGTGTCACGCAATAGTGAACACGCCGAAATGGTTGAGAAACTTGAGCAGGCCTACGATTCCTTGGTGCAAAATGCCAGCACTGACCCGCAACAACCACTGATGACCGAGCAGGACATTCCGTCACCCGAGGAAATGACCGCCGAGTTAGAGGCTTTTCTGCGCAACGCCAATCCTGATCTGCCCTAACGCCTCCACTAGTTTGAGAGACATGTAGTTTGAGAGACATGGTCGTGTCGCCTGGGATGCGTCCAAAATTTGGAGGATCATCATGAAGGTCGACGGAGGCATCAGCGCCAATTTGCATGACGCAATCAAAAGCGCCAAAGAAGCAGAAACTGCAGGTTATTCAGGTGCTTGGACCGCCGAGACCAACCATGATCCGTTCTTGCCGTTGTTGCTCGCGGCTGAGCACACCACCAAACTTGAAATTGGCACGTCGATTGCCGTCGCATTTGCCCGCAGCCCAATGACCCTCGCCAACACCGCATGGGACTTACAGGCCTACTCACAAGGTCGCTTCATTCTCGGTTTAGGTAGCCAAATTCAACCGCATATCACGAAGCGTTTCAGCATGCCCTGGAGCAAGCCGGCGGCTCGGATGCGCGAAATGGTGCTGGCCATTCATGCCATTTGGGATACCTGGCTGACCGGCAACAAACTTGAATTCCGTGGTGAGTTTTATACCCACACGTTGATGACTCCTATGTTCAGCCCACCAGCAAGCGATATCTCGGCTTATGGCAAGCCCAAGATTTTCTTGGCCGGCGTTGGCGAATTGATGACCGAGGTTGCCGGCGAAGTATGCGACGGATTCATCTGTCATGGTTTCACCACCGAAAAGTATCTGCGCGAAGTCACCATTCCGGCGTTAGAGCGTGGTCGCGCCAAAGCAGGCAAGACCATGGAAGGTTTTGAAATCGTCGGACCGAGTTTTGTGGTGACTGGCAATAACGAAGAAGAACTCGAACGAGCCGCTGTTGGAACGCGTAAGCAAATCGCTTTTTATGGCTCAACACCCGCGTACCGACCTGTTCTCGAAATGCACGGTTGGGGCGAGGTTCAGGACCAACTAAATGTCATGTCCAAGCAAGGCGAGTGGGACAAGATGGGCACGCTCATCACTGACGAAATCCTCAACACATTTGCGGTCGTCGGCTTACCCGAACAAATCGCTCCTGAACTTCATCACCGCTATGGCGATGTCATTCAGCGCATTTCGTTCTATGCGCCTTACAGCAGCGATCCCGAACGCTGGAGCAAGGTGATGTCGGCTTTGCAGTCGGCCTAACAAGTATTTGTTCGGTTACGACGTTTTCTTATTGCCTGACTTCACAAGACCTTGAGTCACAACCAACAGATGCACATTGCACCAAGAAGCCATCACGACCGCGGTGGCTTTACGCGAATTGAACCCTTAATCGACCAATTCAAGTTCGCCCAATAGGTACGACTCACGACACTTGGCGCGCTGCAATTTTCCACTACTCGTCTTGGGCAAAGTTCCTGGTTTAACGAGCATGATGTCACGGGGTGGCAAGCCCGAAACTTCAAGTGCCGAATGGTGAATCGCTTGGCGAACTTGATCGAGCTGATCAGACTTCACTTCAGCAACAACGATCACGGTTTCCTTGCCCTTGTATCCGTCAACACCAAAGGCAATGACATTGCCAGTACGAACACCTTCAATTTCACCCACAGCTCGCTCAATATCTTCAGGGAATACATTGCGACCGCCCACAATGATCACGTCTTTGATACGCCCGCAAATAATCAATTCACCATCAAGCAAGTACGCCAAGTCACCGGTACACAACCAGCCTTCATGGAACATCTCTCGAGTTGCGTCAGGACGCTTGTAATAACCAGGCGTGACACTGGTGCCGCGCAATAACAACTCACCCACATGTCGTTCGGGGAGTTCTTCTCGTGTTGTCGGATCAACAACTTTCATTTCTAAACCAGGAACTGCTTTACCAAGCATCGGCAAACGACGCACCGTCACTTCGTCGTCGTCGGTTGCATTGATAGGGCGGGCGATACGTTCGCGCTCCATCACGATGCGGTCAACCGTGTCGCACTTTAAACCGCGATAACGCGGTGGAAACGCTCCACCAATCGCCACTTCGGCCATACCAAAAGCCGGGAAGATACTTCCGGCCGACAAACCAAATGGTTCTGCCGCTTTGACAAATGCTTCAACCGCTCGAGGATCAACAGGTTCCGCTCCAGATAACGCCAATGTCAAAGACGACAAATCAAGATCGGTGGCTCGTTTCAGCGCACGAGTTGCCAGCACCCACGAGAAGTTCGGACCAGCAGTCGCCGTGCCCTTCCAGTCGCTGATCCACTGCATCCAATGACCAGGATGCGCCATGAAATCTTGGGGTGCCGCTTGCACCAACTGCACACCGTTCAACATGGGAATTGACAAAAAGCCGACGAGACCCATGTCGTGATACAGCGGAAGCCACGACACCATGACTTCGTTGGTATCAAGTTCTGCGGCGGCGCAACTGGCATCGACATTGGCCGTCAAAACGCGGTCAGGAATCATCACGCCTTTGGGCTCTGATGTTGAACCGCTTGTGTACTGCAAAATTACCAAACGCTCAGGATCATTTGCGGGAAGTTCCAAACGTTCACCAGAAGGTTTACCTGGACCTGGCATGACTGCCGCCATCGGCAATGTTGGCGGATCACCAGGAATCGTTTGATAGAACGCGGCAAGCTGATCGTCAATCAAAACAAGTTTTGCTTCACCATGTCGAATACGCGAACGCGTACTTTCGATGAACGCATCAAGTGAAGCCATGCGCATCGGCAGTGGCAACACCATGCTCGCAACACCAGCAAGCCAGCATCCGCGAATGATCGTCATTAATTCGCGACTCGTCGGACCAAGAATTGCCACGTGATCACCGGGCACAATTCCCATGGCTTGCAATGCCGCCCCAACAGCACGAGCATCGTCGTGAATTTCACGCCACGAGATAAACGACGGGCCGTCAACTGGCGCAATGCTTTGACCTACAAAACGCACACCCGTCGGGGCGTCCGCAGACTTTTCAAGTCGTTCAATGACCGAGCCGGTTGGCAACTGACGAGTGACCGCTTGGCGGCGAGCCTCACTGAGGGCATGCACCTCGTCAAAACGAGAACTTGGATTTCGGGGATCAGGCGAGTTATTCATGGCGACGGGGAAAAATTACTCGCCCGAGAGCCTCTGCGAGGTGTTCTTGTGCGTTCGGCACCGTCGCCCCTTGCCAAAAGAGTCCCCAGCAGGGCTAATGCCCATATCCTTGGGGTGTTATGTCTGCGAGCACACCCGATCCCACTTCGTCCGATTCCACTACGGGCGGCGAAATCCCCCGCTTGCGGTACAACGCATCTCTCGCCCAAGACATCGAGCAGCGCTGGCAAGATCAGTGGGAATTAGATGGCACCTACGAAGCCCCCAACCCCGCTGGCCCGTTAGCCGAACCAGACAAGGTTGCTGGCCGCCCCAAGCTGTTTGTTCTTGACATGTTCCCGTATCCGAGCGGCGCGGGCTTACACGTCGGCCACCCACTTGGTTACATCGCAACCGACGTCTACGCGCGATACAAGCGCATGACGGGTTACAACGTTTTGCATGCACTGGGTTATGACAGTTTTGGATTGCCCGCAGAACAACATGCCATTGCGACGGGAGTGCATCCTCGCGTTAACACCGAAGCCAACGTTGCCAACATGCGTCGTCAGTTACGTCGACTCGGACTTGGTCACGATGCTCGTCGCAGTGTGAGTACAACTGATGAGAACTTCTACCGTTGGACTCAGTGGATTTTCTTACAGGTTTTCAATAGTTGGTACGACGAAACTGAAAAGCGCGCTCGACCGATTACCGAACTTGAACAGGGTTACGCCAACGACTCAATTGCCACCCCCGACGGACGCTTGTGGACCGACCTCAACACAACAGAGCGACGTTCAGCAATTGATGCACGCCGCCTCGCTTATCTTTCTGAAGCACCTGTCAACTGGTGCCCAGGTCTTGGGACAATTCTGGCCAACGAAGAAGTGACTGCCGATGGGCGTAGCGACATTGGCAACTATCCAGTCTTCAAAAAGAGCATGCGCCAATGGACCATGCGCATCACTACGTACGCCGATCGTTTGCTTGATGATCTTGAACGGCTTGATTGGCCCGAGCCCATCAAGTTGATGCAGCGCAACTGGATTGGTCGCAGCGAAGGCGCCCGGGTCCATTTCGCAACACCTGCGGGTGATTTGACCGTATTCACCACGCGTCCCGACACGCTATTTGGTGCGACATTCATGGTGATTTCTCCAGAGCACCCACTCGTTGATGCATTAACAACTGACGAGAACCGTCAAGCAATTCAGGACTACCGCGTTGCTGCCGCTGCCAAGAATCAATTTGATCGAACTGACGACACCAAAGAAAAGACCGGAGTCTTCACTGGCACTTACGCCACCAACCCCGTGAATGGTGCGCCGGTTCCGGTATGGGTAGCCGATTACGTGTTGATGGGTTACGGCACCGGCGCCATCATGGCTGTTCCTTGTGGCGACCAACGCGACTTTGATTTTGCGCGTCGATTCAATTTGCCGATTCCCGCTATTCAGCAACCACCCGTCGAGTGGTTCACTTCGCGAGAACTTGAAGTGCAACACGGTACGCAGGTTGATACTTCCACATGGCCAGAAGCTTTTGTTGGTGATGGCGTTTATATCAACTCATCAAACGATGATCTCCAACTTGATGGTTTGACATCGGTCGCCGAAGGCAAGTCAGCCATGAATACTTGGCTTGAAGAACATGGCCGCGGTAACGCAAATATCAACTTCAAACTGCGCGACTGGCTCTTTAGTCGTCAGCGTTACTGGGGCGAACCATTCCCCATCGTGTACGACGAAGACGATCAGCCAGTTTCGCTACCCGACTCAATGCTTCCCGTGCTTCTGCCCGAACTCGAAGACTTCAAGCCTCAAGCACTTGACCCGAACGATGACGTCACTGACCCCATTCCTCCACTTGCACGAAGTACCGAGTGGCGCGAAGTTGTCCTTGATCTCGGTGATGGACCAAAGAAGTACCGTCGCGAAATCAATGTGATGCCCCAGTGGGCTGGTTCATGTTGGTATGAACTTCGTTATCTCGATCCCACCAATACCGAAAACTTCGTTGACCCCGCAGTTGAGAAGTACTGGATGGGACCTGCCGATGGTGGCGACGGCAAAATTGGACACACCGGTGGCGTTGATTTATATGTCGGTGGCGTTGAGCACGCTGTTCTACACCTTTTGTACGCCCGCTTCTGGCACAAGATCTTGTTTGACCTTGGACATGTGTCAAGTTCCGAGCCCTTCTATCGCTTGTTCAATCAGGGCTATGTACAGGCCTTTGCATTCCGCGACCCGCGAGGTCAGCCGGTGCCTGCAAGCGATGTTGAAGAGCGTGACGGCGCATTTTGGTTCGAGGGTGAAAAGGTTTCACGCGAGTACGGCAAGATGGGCAAAAGCCTCAAGAACATCGTCACCCCTGACGAGATGTACGACGAGTATGGCGCCGACACTTTCCGTCTCTACGAGATGAGTTCTGGCCCTCTTGAGGCCAGTCGTCCTTGGAACACGCGTGACGTCATCGGCATGCAGCGATTCTTGCAACGCGTCTGGCGCAACCTCGTTGACGAAGACAGCGGTCGTTCGCTTGTCATTGATACTCCAGCAAGTGAAGACCTTCGCAAGTTGATGCATCGCATGATTGAAGGAATCCGTGCCGATATGGATGCGCTTCGATTCAACACTGCCATCGCCAAGTTGATCCAACTTAACAACGCGTTGACACAAGAATCAGCAGCAGTTGGTGGATCACCGCGAGAAGTAGTGATTCCGATGATTCAAATGCTGTCGCCACTGTGCCCACATATCGCCGAAGAGTTGTGGCAACGACTTGGACACGATCACACCGTGACCTTCGTGCCATTCCCAGTCGCTGATCAAT
>JBIKOO010000103.1:0-4781 GCA_044358015.1 Ilumatobacteraceae bacterium | reverse complement strand
GTTCTCAACTTAAGTCTCGGGGGCAGTAAAAGCTCGACACTTGAAGCAGCCGTGCGGAAAGCAATTGAAAAGGAAATCGTTGTTGTCGTAGCAGCTGGCAACAACGGTCTTGACGCTTGCAATTTTTCCCCTTCTGGTGAGCCCACCGCGATTACCGTCGGCGCATCAACATCAGCTGACTCTCGAGCTAGTTTCTCCAACACTGGTACGTGCGTTGACATGTTTGCACCTGGACAGTCAATAACCTCCACATGGCTGGCTGGTGGAACCCGTTCATCTAGTGGGACATCTATGGCTACACCGCATGTCGCCGGAGCAGTAGCGGCGTTATGGGGTAGTGATCTCAGCCTTAACTCAACGGAGATAACCGACGCTTTATTGTCATCATCAAGCCTTAACAAACTCTCCAACATTGGTGCGGGTTCCCCGAACCGCTTACTCTACGTAAAAGCAGACGTAGGCATCGCGCCCTCGGCACCGCAGAATCTTTCAGCACGTGCAGGTATCGGACTAGCAACCGTGTCGTGGGAATCCCCACTCGATGTAGGGACAGGGGTGGTGAGCGATTACACCGTTACCTCTAGCCCCGGCAATAAAACATGCACCTGGTCAAACGGTCCATTAACTTGCACTGTCTCTGGACTTATTCCGAACATCAGTTATACGTTTTCAGCTACCGCAACTAATGCTTGGGGCACATCAAATGCATCTTTACCAAGTAACGAAATCACAATCGCCGAAACCAACGACTACTTCGCTTCGGCGCAGATGCTTTCTGCTATTTCTGGAACAACTTCTGATTCAAACCTATACGCGACGCTTGAGACAGGCGAACCAGAATTGGTCGTATCGTCAACTGGCGGCGGTGCCTCGGTTTGGTATAAGTACATACCGGTTGAAACTGGCACTCTGACCGTTGACACAGCAGACAGTGCATTTGATACTGTCCTCACGGCGTTCACCGGTTCCAACCTCGCCAACCTCAGCACTGTCACATATAACGATGACTATGCCGGCGCATACACCAGTTCAATCAATTTCACAGCGATTGCTGGGATTTCTTACTATTTTCGCGTCCACTCAAGGGGACCTACTCGAGGTTCAATAACTTTGAACTGGTCACATGTTTCGTTATGTTCAAACACGGTTCCTGGTGACAATTTCTGTTCGCCAATTGTACGAACTGGTGAAATTGAAACGACAATCACCGATAACTCTTTAGCGGGAGTTGAACCAAATGAACCAGCATCAACTCTTGGTGATGACTCGGGATCAATTTGGTTTGCCTTTACTCCGGCAGTTGATGGTTCACTCACTCTTTCAACTTCTGGCAACACCTTCCCTTCGGTGATTAGCGTGTTCACCGGATCAAGTCTTACATCGCTGATTCGCCCGCAAGGTTGGGCCGATGTTGGTGGCCAAAACAATTACACTTCCACCGCACTTAACCTCGCGAAGAACTCAACGTATTACATTCGTTTGGCGAGTTCTGGACCGACGCGTGGCGCATTGTCGTTAACACATAGTTTTGTCGCGACCCCGATTTACACAGTCCCCTCTGTGCCTCTAAATGTCATTGCAACTCCGTCCACTGTTGATGGAACAATTGAAATTTCATGGGATCCTCCGGCCGATGACGGCGGAAGCGCAATTTCATCGTACGAAGCATCCGTTTCCCCAGGCGGGAAATCATGCATCGTTAATGCCCCCACAAACACATGTTCAATTAGTGGTCTCGAGAACTGGGATGCATACATCGTCAGTGTCTCTGGAAGAAACATCGTCGGGCGTAGTCCATCAGGTCTGGCTACTGGAATCATTCGTCCCGGAACAACCGATGACTTTTTCGCGACTCCAAGGAGCATTACTGGTCTATCAGGATCTTCGATATCAAAGACCACCTTCGCAAGCGCAGAGTTTGATGAGCCGGGGCACTTCGGCAATGTTGCATCACATTCCGTTTGGTTCACCTACACCGCTCCAGCCAATGGTCAATTAATCATCAGTACTGATGGTTCAAACTTTGACACCATCCTTGCCGTCTACACCGGCGATGACCTGAGCAATCTGACATTGATAGCTGCCAACGATGACGGCAACTTTAACGAAACAAGTGCAGTGAGTTTTGCGGCAATTGAGGGAAAGAACTACCGCATCTCCGTTGATGGTTTTGCTGGACTCACCGGAAATGTGAGCCTCACTTGGAATCTAAAGTTGCCGCTCCCGCCGACTGTTCCCACTAACGTCCGTGCAATTGCCTCACGTGGCAGTCAAGTTGAAGTTTCGTGGGATGCGCCTGCCAATCCCACCTACCCCGTCACCCGATACACGGTCTCGGCGTCACCTGGAGGTCAAACTTGTGTCTGGTCGTTTGGACCGTTGAACTGTTTGGTCAACAATCTCACCAACGGCACCTCGTATACATTTACCGTTGTCGCTCAGAACCCCGTTGGTAGTGGGCCGGTATCCGCAAGTTCAAATGCAGTAACTCCGCGCACCATGATGCGGATAACGACAACGGCTAACTCTTGGGGCATCGACCGCATTGATCAAACTTCCAACGTTTTGGATGGACAATTGTCTACTTCCAACAGAGGAAGTAACGCAGTCGTATTCATCGTCGACACCGGCATCGCCAATATTACGGAGTTTGCCGATCGACTACGCCCTGGCTTCACTGCCTTAGATGATGGCAACGGCACAGTCGATTGCCACGGTCATGGCACCCATGTCGCGTCTACCGCGGTCGGAACTTCATACGGTGTCGCTACTGATGCACCAGTTGTCCCAGTCAGAGTCTTGGACTGCTCTGGTGAAGGGTCACCAATAGACGTTCTCGCGGGACTCGAGTACATCGCCAACTATCCGCTCAATGGCAAGCGTGCTGTCGTCAATATGAGCTTGGGTGGCTCGGCGAGTGAAGCGCTTGACAGCGCTGTTGCACGCTTAGTCTCACTCGGAATAGTCGTCGTGGTGGCAGCTGGGAATGACACCCAGCCTGCCTGCGAGGTTTCGCCGGCCCGTGCACCAACTGCGATTACCGTTGGTGCTACCGACAGCTCAGATGTACGAGCATCTTTCTCAAACTTTGGAACGTGCCTTGACATCTTCGCTCCTGGTTATGAAATCGAAGGTGCAAGTTCAAATCCTTCGTATGACCATGTTACAAAGAGTGGTACGTCTATGGCTTCGCCGCATGTTGCGGGTGCAGTAGCAATCGCTTTGACATCTTTCCCGTCTGCGAGTCCAGCACAAATCATTAACCTGTTAAACACTGATGCCACTTCAGGAGTAGTTATAGATGCAGGAGTCGGGTCCCCCAATCGCTTATTAATGGTTGCTGGCACAAATCTCAGTGTCGAAACTTCGCCCGCCGTTATGAGACCAATCAATCCTCTACGAATTATTGATACGCGTAACGGTGAAGGCGGAGTGCCAGTTCGCAAGGTCGGTGGTGATTATGTCCTTGAGGCGCAAATTGCTGGAAGGAACGGTGTTTCAACTATTGGAGTGACTGCGGTGTCATTGAATATCACCGCAACAAATGCTGAAGGTTCGGGGTACATCACGGTCTATCCATGCGACAGCCGTCCCGAGGTTTCGAGCCTCAACTTTGATGTTGGGGACACCATCCCTAATGCCGTCATCGCCAAACTTTCCTCACGCGGAAGCGTGTGCTTTTTCAGTAGCGTCGCTGTCGACATCATCGCTGACATCAGCGGATCACTCTTAGATGGCAATGGGTTTAACCCCACGACACCTTCGCGCCTTCTTGACACTCGACGTGATCTCACTCACGTTGGACAACTCGACGGCTCTGGGACTGCACTTGAAGTTTCGGTTTTGGGTCGCAATGGCATTCCATCAAGTGGTGTCAGCGCAATTTCGTTGAACGTCACTGTCACTAGTACAACAGCTCCAGACAGTGGTGGTTACGTCACGGTATACCCATGCGGCACTCGTCCAGAGGTCTCTAGTTTGAACTTTAGGACGGACCAAACAATTCCGAACGCAGTAGTTACTCCAGTGTCAGACAATGGCTCTGTATGTTTCTATGTTTTTGGGCAAGCTCATGTCATCGCTGATGTGAACGGCCACTTTGAAAAAGACCTTGGCTTTAACGCGATCTCTCCTCAACGTATCGCCGACACTCGTTCAGGGCGCGGAGGTGTTGCTGCACAATCTGTCGGTGACATTGCTGGAACCGGCACTCCACTTGAAATCACAATCGCTGGAACTTCTGGGATTCCCGCGAGCGGAGTTACTGCAGTTTCACTGAATGTCACAGCACTCGGAATTTCAACATCGTCGTACGGCGGTTACGTCACGGTGTATCCGTGCGACAGTCGACCCAATGCATCAAACCTCAATTTCGTTGCTGGCCAGGTAGTCCCCAACGCAGTGATCGCTCCGGTATCACCGCGGGGCACCGTCTGCTTCTACGTCTATGGCATCGCCGACATTTTGGTTGATGCCAACGGCTACATCAGTACCGTCGTATAACCCTAAGCAGGGCGGTGCAAAACAGCGTTGGTGATTGTCACCTCGATGACGTCACCATCGAGGCGAGCTGTGCCGTCGGCGACCACCGAGTATTTGGCGTGCTCATGTATCTGCGTTAAATCACACGGCGGCCACGTGAGCGTCACCGAACTGTTTGCAGCAACATTGGCCAGTGGTGTTCGCCCCGTGTTCACAAACCTCGCTTCATCACCGACCAGTTCGGCTCGCAGAGCAACCACATGCGAACGCTCGCCATTGTTGGTAATCAAATACACAAA
>JBIKOO010000102.1:0-4809 GCA_044358015.1 Ilumatobacteraceae bacterium | reverse complement strand
TGGTGAGCACGATCTGAACTTCGTTACGGAAGCCATCGGGGAACGCTGGGCGCAACGGACGGTCGGTGAGACGGCAGGTCAAAATTGCTGCTTCGCTCGGACGACCTTCACGGCGGAAGAATGCACCTGGAATTTTGCCAGCGGCATAGGCACGTTCTTCAACGTCAACGGTGAGTGGGAAAAAGTCAATGCCCGGACGGACATCTTTGGCGGCGTTTGCAGTGGCGAGCACAATGCTGTTCCCAATACTGGCAACAACAGCTCCCTGGCTTTGAAGAGCCAGTTTTCCTGTTTCAAACGTCAGGGTCTTATCGGTTCCCCCAATGGGACCCGACACTCGAATGGCATCGGCCATGGCGAGCTCCTTTCGCGCAACCTCGGCTCCTTGCCGGATTGCATATGGAGCAGCGGGTCGGTTCCCAGTCGGCTAGGTCGGCACCTCAGTGACGGCCACGACGACTGACAACCAAACCTTCACTGCCCGGTTTGTTTGTTTTTTTACTTGCGGTTGGGGCCGCGTCTCAGCGACGCAGACCCAACTTGGCAACAATCTCGCGGTAACGCTCGACGTTGCGACCTTTGACGTAGTCGAGAAGACGACGACGACGACCGACCATCATCAACAATCCACGACGACTGTGGTGGTCGTGCTTGTGAGTCTTGAGGTGTTCGGTGAGATGATTAATGCGCTCTGACAAGAGTGCGATTTGTACTTCAGGCGAACCGGTGTCGGTGCCATGAGTACGGTGTTCGGTAATGGTTTCAATCTTGGGGACGCCAGCCATGGCTAATCCTGCCTTCCGTATATATAGATGACTCGGAGGTCGCGGCCCGTCGGGTGACGGACTCGCATCAGGCCAGAGAATCAACCCCAACCGACCCCAAAAGCCTACGGGACAGGGTTCGGGCTTCCACCCGAGGGGCCTTTTTGCGGATTTTGGTGTTGATCGGGGCCCGTCTGGCCCCTTCGGGGGTGGATTTTCGGGCCCAGACGGGCAATTCGGCCAGATCAGAGTTCGTTGATACGAGCTTTTGAGTCAAGTGCCGCAGTGCGATAAATGCCAGTGGCCATAAACGACGTTTCGATCTTGCGCCGCTCGGTATAGATAGCCGCACGAATTTCGTGAATACGTTTTGAATCTGGTGTTGCAGTTGCTGCCATTTCGATGAGGTGACAGGCCAAACGAAAATCACCTTGATTGGCAAGTTCTTCGGCTCGAGCGGCAAGTGCCTCTGCCCCACCGGCCAATGACGCCATTTCAGTTGCCAACGCAACTTCGGTTGCAGGCTTCAGATTCGCGGGGTTGCCGTCGTACCAACCGCCATACAGACGCCACAAGTTGCGCACCACAAATTCGGGCTCGTCGTATGTGGGTTTCAAGAATGGTTTATCAGCAAGTTCTTTTGGCAAACGCACTTGATGAATCACATCGTCAAGACGTGCGCCACTATTCATCAATGCAAGTGTTTGTTCGTGCAACGACTCGAGTGCTGCAGCAGTATCGGTGAGCACCATGCCGACTCGTTCTTTGCCGCCGATGGCCATTCCGTGTGCGGGCAACATCAACTCGGGTTGCTTGGCAGCCATGGCGCGTAATGCAACGGCCCATTCCCAGGCGAAGCGTTGCACCTTTTGCGGATTACCGGCATTGGGGAACTGCCAAATGAATAAGTCGCCAACGACAACGGCTTTCGTGTCGGGGACCCATGCCCAGGTGTGATCGTCGGTTTCGCCACGGGCGTGATGAAGTTCAAAAGAGCGACCACCAATGTTGAGAGTTGTCTCTGAACGAAATGTGGTGTCGGGATACACGAAGTCGCTTGGGAACATTGGCCCGGGTAAACGGAACTGCCGCATATTGATGTAGCCGTTGTAGCCGTTCGTCAACTTGTAACGATCGAAGCGATCGATGACGGCTTCGTGGGCGACGAAGTTGATGGCTCGATGACCGCGATCAGTGGCATCGGCATTAAAGGCGCCTGCGCCACCAACATGGTCGGTGTGACCGTGTGTGTACACGGCAGTATTTACTTTGTCTTGCGACCAGGTGCGCAGACTGGCGACCACACTCTTGGCGGCCATGCCGTGCGAGACGTCGAACAATGTGAGCCCGTCGTCGGTGTTAAACACCACAACGTTGCTGAATGATTCAATGACGCCAACACCAACTGCAACTTCTTCAACCGGCGCTGCCTCGACAGTGACCTTCAGGCCGATTGGTGCTGCGTCGGTTCCGTCAACGATGCGGGCCGAACGTTCAAGCATTGACAATTGAGGCACCGAAGACATTCAACAAACCTATGTGCTTCTGGTGCAGAATTGTGGCGTTTTCCGCAACGATTCTGCACCAGAATCACAATGAGCGTCGATGACAGGTCATTCCCCCTGTTTTACCGACCCCATGTAATTCGACTCTAAAAACTGACTCTGGTTTTGTAGGTCATGCGCCGTTCCCGAAAAAGTTAGTTCGCCTCGATTGAGCACATACGCACGACTTGCGGACTTGAGTGCGACATGAACATGTTGCTCAACAAGTAAAACTCCGACTCCACGGTCTGCAGCAAACTGCGTGAGTACCGGCAACATACGTTGAAAAATGATGGGGGCTAATCCCAAACTCATTTCGTCAATCAACATCAATTTCGGATCGGCGATGAACCGACAGCCAAGTGACAACATTTGTTGCTCTCCACCTGACAAAAGACCGGCCTTACGTTCAAGCAACGCCGCCAAGGCCGGAAAATACTCAATGACATCAGCCGCCGAGACTGATCCACCCTTTCTCTGATACAAGCGCAAGTTTTCAGCCACGGTCAGTTGATAAAAGATTCCGCGATTTTCGGGAAGCAACGACAATCCTTGGCGAACTATTTGGTGAGTCGACCAACCGTTGACTTTCTGGCCCAAAACAGCGATGGTCCCGCCGATCTCGGGATTCAATCCAGCAATGGTGTGCAACAAGGTCGTTTTCCCAGCACCATTGGCTCCGAGAAGCGCAACTATTTCGCCGCTCTCAACGTGCATGCTGACATCGCGCAACACCGGAACACCGCCGTATCCCGCCGTCAACGATTCGACGGACAAAAGTGTCATGATCCCACCTCACTGGGAGCACCAAGGTAAGCCTCGATCACCGCGGGATTTGCGCGAATTTCATCCGGTGTCCCCGAAGCGATGATGCGACCAAAATCCAAGACAAAGATGCGATCGCATACTTCAAGAACCAGATCCATGTCGTGGTCAACCAAGAGAATTGATACACCGGTTTGGGAAATGTCAACAATTTGTCGGCCGAGGGCCACGGTTTCAGATGAGCTCAATCCCGCTGCGGGTTCATCCAACATCAAAAGAGTTGGCTCAGCAACTAACGCACGCGCAACACCTAGCAATTTTTGCTGACCAAGTGACAGTTCGGAAGTTTCCGTCTTCACACTCACGTTCAGACCTACTGCTGCCAAGGCTCGACTGACATCGCGTTCGCGTTTGTTCTGGACGGGGAAAACAAGATCGCGCAAAGTACCGCGAATAGTTGAACCTTCGATAGCGACTAAGAGATTGTCGGCAATAGAAATGTCGGAGAAGAGTTCAACTGATTGCCAAGTTCGCCGCAATCCGCGTCGTGCAATGATGTGCGGAGACAATCCACTCAGTGAGTGATCTTTGAAAACAACTTCACCTTGTGCTGAAGTAAACCCAGTCACCGCGTCAATGAATGTTGTTTTACCTCCGCCATTCGGACCGATCAATCCGACAATTTCACCCTGACGCACCGACAGGTTGGCGTCATTCAAAGCCACCAGTCCCCCGTACTTGACGGTTAATCCTGATATCTCAAGAACAGTGTCGACGGCATCAAAGTCAGGACGAGGCTGCGGCGAATAGTCCACGGATAATTGTTGGACGACGTCGTGGCGCGTTTCCTGTTCCTTTGGCACCTTGCCCGATTTAGCTGACTTGCGTTGTCGCGACTCAGCAAAACCCTCTGCCGTCTTGCCCGCTACTCCTTGCGGATTGAATATCGCCGTCGTCACCAAGCCGACACCAGCTAACAACGCATAGCTCTGACCCAAATCAACGTTGCGATCCATGACGACGAACATCAGACCAAGTGGAGCGGACAGGCCAGCGACTAATGCCCCGCCGACCGAAGTGATTCCACCGAGATAGGCGAATGCCAAAAAGGTCAGACTGGTGAACACCGAAAAACTCTCGGCTGACAGTTGACCGCGGCTATATCCAATAAAGCACCCACCCATTCCAGCCAAACCAGACGCCACCGCGAAGGCCAACAACTTGGTGGCTGAAACACTGACACCCACCGCTGCTGCCGCTCTTTCATTGGACCGCACTGCGAGCATGCGTCGACCAGTGCCGCTTCGAATCAGGTTGGTCACCATGATGCAGGCCAGGGTCACGAAGACAACAACTAAAATTCCAAAACTCAGACGAGCAATGTTGCGACCTTCGCGGACACCAAGGTCAAGGCCGAAAATTGTTGGCTTCGAGATGAGGCTTCCGCTTGGCGAAACGAAACTGCTGTTGCGAAAAACGAACTTCTCTAACGCTAGACCACTCGCCAATGTGACCACTGCCAGTTGCGTTCCACGAATCCGAAGTGCCGGGATACCAACAACGACACCGACCACGATTGAAACCAGTACCGACAAAATCAAACCGAGTGGGAAGTTGAGTCCTGAAACCGAACTGAACTTTGACAAAGCAAACCCAGCAGTCCCCGCAATCGCTGCTTGAGCCAAAGATATTTGGCCGACTAAACCGATCAACACCACCAACGACAACATGATCAT
>JBIKOO010000039.1:0-15219 GCA_044358015.1 Ilumatobacteraceae bacterium | reverse complement strand
AGCCCGAAGCGCGTACATGGTTGACTTCGTACCCGAAGGATGCTTTGCCCAAAGCACGCGTGACTTTCGCATCGCAGGGTCCGGTGTTGGCTGGAATGGAAGCCGGCGTCGTTGCGTTGTACCAGAAATGTCCGCACCTCGGTTGTCGAGTTCCCGAATGTAAGAGTTCGCAATGGTTCGAATGCCCATGTCACGGTTCGCAGTACGACCGAGTTGGTGAAAAGAAAGCGGGACCCGCTCCTCGCGGAATGGACCGATTCGGCGTGTCGGTCACCAATGGCAACGTCATCGTTGACACCGGAACTGTTTTTGAAGGCCCAGCGATTGGTATCAACACGACCGGTCAGGAAGCTGAAGGGCCGCACTGTGTCGGCGGAGGAGCGAAACACTGATCATGATTGCTGCATCAGCCACAAATACCATTGCCGTCGTGATCACGCTGACCTTTGTGGTCGGCTGGATTGTGTATGCCGTGATGAATCGTTCGGCCGGTAAAGCCGAAATTGGTTCAGAAATCGAACTTGCTGCCAACCGCAAGGCGTACTACGACGACGAAGAACTTGAAGGTCACCGACTACAGCGTTTGCAGTTGCTCGGAGTCTTAATTTTGGCCACGATCACCATTGGTCTGCCGGCCTACTGGCTGAATGAACCGAATCGTCAACGAAACACGACCGAGGGTCAGGCCAACCGCTTTATTTCTTGGGGATCAGGTCTTTTTGCTTCAACTGCTGAAGGTGGATTCAACTGCGCAGGTTGCCATGGTGGCATGAACGGAGCTGGCGGTGCCGCCCCGTACACCGTGACTGATTCAAAGACCGGCGAAGTAAAGGCCGTCACGTGGAAAGCCCCAGCGATTAACACGGTGTTCTACCGTTTTGATGAAGATGAAGTTCGCTTCATTTTGGTTTATGGTCGTCCATTCTCGCCAATGTCCCCATGGGGTGTTGACGGTGGCGGACCGTTGAACTCGCAACAGATTGATACCTTGATTTCGTACCTGAAGAGCATTCAAATTCCGCGCGAAGATTGCATCGTCGCTGATGCCGATCCACTCAACTGCGATGGCGGACATTTGCCAGTCTCAGAACAAGACAAGATCCAAGCGGCCGCGCAAAAGTCGGTTGACGATGGAACCTACGGTTCGATCGGTGAAGCGTTGTTCAATCTTGAGTCGGGAGCAGGTGCCTATAGTTGCGCTCGCTGCCACACGCCCGGATGGAGTTGGGGCGAACCCGGACAGACGGGTTCAGGAGCATTTGGTTGGAACCTCACGGGTGGCGCAACCAACAGTCACTTCTCAACCGAACAAGAAATGATTGATTTCATTAAGGCTGGTTCGAAATACGGCGTCAAGTACGGCATACAGGGTCAGGGCTCTGGACGTATGCCTGGGTTCGGTGACCTTCTCACCGATGAGCAGATCCAACAGATCGTGAACTACGTACGGAACGAACTATGAGCGCACTTCTGAGTATTGGTTGGGAACCCGAACTTCGCGGACTTCTCACGGTCATCATTGGCACGGTCGCGTTATGTGGCAGTGTCTATCTACTTCTTGGTACCAACCTTGGCATCCGCCTCGGATTTTTGGTGGCCATGGCCGGACTGTTCGGCTGGATGTTGATGATGGGCGTCATTTGGATGACCTACGGAATTGGTCTCATTGGCAATCAACCATCTTGGAAGCCTGCTGATCCATTTACGATCGTTCGCGACGGGTCGCTTCTTAACCAATCTGAAGTGATTGAAGAAACAGTTCAAGTTGCCGATGATGCCTCGCCGACCGAAGTCGCCCAGGCAGCCGCCATCGCACTCGAATCCGAGGGTTGGGACTTGTTGCCAAGTGACGATCAGGGTCGTGGTCAAGCCATTGCGGCAGCCGATGAAATCATTCAAGTTGAAGCTGAAATGTACGCCGCCGGAGAATACGAAGCAGTTGCGGTGTACAAGCGAGGCGGAGAGCGTTATCCAAAATTGGGTGACGAGATTGACTTCGTTGCCTTCTTCCACAAGCCTCATTACGCCGTCGTTGAAATTGCGCCGTTATTGCCACAACGAGAAGAACCAGGTCGTGCGCCAGCTCGACCAGTGATTGACGAGAGCCAGCCTCACCAATACGTGATCATGATTCGCGATCTAGGTACAAAGCGTCAACCAGCGTTCTTCATTACTGTGGGCTCAGCCATCATTTTCTTCTTGTGCTGTCTGATGCTGCATCGTCGAGACAAGATGGTGGCGGCACATGTTTCGGGCGCGACGACTCCTGCGAAGGTTTAACGCATGGGTCAGTACCTCCCCGTTCTTGCTCTCACGATTCTCGGAATTCTGTTTGGTGCTCTGAGTTTTGTGGCGTCACGTTTGTTGGCCCCGCGTCGACCGTCGTCGGCAAAGGAAGCGCCCTACGAATGTGGCATTGTCCCAACGCGAGAACCACCTGAACGTTTTCCGGTGAGCTTCTACATTGTCGCGATGTTGTTCATCATGTTCGACATTGAAATCATCTTCATTTATCCATACGCCGTCAACCGAGCAGAGCTCGGTGCTTTTGCGTTTTGGGAAATGCTGGCCTTCAGCGTGGTGTTCTTTTTAGCTTTTGTCTATGTCGTTGCTCGTGGTGCCCTTGATTGGGGTCCGGTTGCAAAGGCACGTCGACTTGTCGACGGTGTCTCCGCTACCCGCACATCAACATCGACAATTCGTCGCGTCGGTCTTGAAGGCCGCGTCGATAACGACCAGGCTGCCTGAGAAGTAGGGGAATCGAAATGGGTGTAGTTCGCAACGTACTCGACGATGGACTTGGTGGCCTCGAACACAACTTCATCACTGGTCGCATTGAAGATCTCGTCAAGTGGTCACGTAGTCGTTCAAGTTGGGGCGCGACGTTTGGTTTGGCTTGCTGTGCGATTGAAATGATGGGCACTGGTGGTCCGCACTACGACATCGCTCGTTTTGGAATGGAAGTTTTCCGTGCCTCGCCACGTCAAGCCGACATCATCATCGTCGCTGGTCGTGTGAGCCAAAAGATGGCGCCAGTGTTGCGTCAGGTGTACGACCAAATGATGGAACCCAAATGGGTGATCTCGATGGGTGTGTGTGCATCAAGCGGCGGCATGTTCAACAACTACGCGATTCTTCAAGGCGTCGACCAAATTGTTCCCGTTGATGTGTACGCACCGGGCTGCCCGCCAACACCCGAGACCCTCATTCATGCCATTGAAACTTTGCACCAGAAGATTGAAGACGGCGAAATTATGCGTCGTCGAGCAAACAGCGGTGCCGGTGCAAATATTCATATCACCGAAATCCCTGCGCAGATGTCACCAGTTGCAGTCTCACTTGGTCGTCCAGAAGTTATGGGGACACGGTTATGAGTGATGGCACGACCGATGTTGATGTAACGCCTGAACCACAACCGCAACTACACGGTTGTCCAGTCAGTGATTCACGTGGCCAAACAGTTGTGCACCCAACCCGTGCGCAATACGTGGCGTTAATGAAGAAGTTGCTCGATGGCGGTTATGTCATGTGCAGCGATCTCACTGCAGCCGATTACCTCACTCACTCGGGACGCACTTTGCCCGAGGGAATTGACGCAGAACGATTTGAAGTTGTCGTCAACCTCACGGCAATCGCGACGCGTGATCGCATTCGCGTGCGTGTTCAAGTTCCAGAATCTGATCCGACCATTGCGTCATTGTTTGATTTGTGGCCAGGCACTGAGGCGATGGAACGTGAAGTGTTCGACATGTTTGGTCTTTCTTTTGACGGACATCCCGATCTCACCCGCATTTTGATGCCTGAAGATTGGGATGGTCATCCGCTGCGCAAGGACTATTCGATTGGTCGCATCCCGGTGCAGTTCAAGGGGTCTAACTCATGACATCGGTAGAGAATATTTTCAAGACCAATGAAGGCGCGCAAGAAATGCGCGCCCGTAGCGAAATCAGCGCCAAAGAAATATTGCGCGAGGTCGGTTCAGTTCTGCGCATGAGTGAGGCCGAAGCCGCCAAGCTTGGACAGATTCCGGCTGACGCCGACGAAGACCAAACCATGATCATCAACATGGGACCGCAACACCCCAGTACCCATGGCGTGTTGCGACTCATGCTTGAACTTCAAGGTGAAAAGGTTTTGCGTTGCAAGCCCATCATCGGTTACTTACACACTGGTATGGAAAAGACCGGCGAAGAACTCACGTACATGCAAGGTGGCACCAATGTCACGCGCATGGACTATTTGAGTCCTCTCAATAACGAACTTGTTTTCTCAATGGCCGTTGAGAAATTACTCGGCATTGAAAACGACATTCCTGAGCGCGCCGTGTGGATGCGCATGTTGCTCTCTGAACTCAACCGAATGAGCAGTCACTTGCTATTCCTTGCCACAAACGGCATGGACCTTGGTGCAGTCTCGATGATGTTGTACGGCTGGCGCGAACGCGAAGAAGTTTTGCGTTTCTTCCAAAAGGTCACTGGTCTGCGAATGAATCACAACTTCATTCGTCCTGGTGGAGTTGCCGCCGACTTGCCCGCAGGTTGGCGCGATGACGTTCTTGAAATTCTCGAAATGCTTCCCGGCCGTTTGGCCGAGTACGACATCTTGATGACTGATCAGCCCATTTGGCGGGAGCGTCTGCAAGGTGTTGGTGTCATTACTGCCGACGAGGCTTTGGCACTCGGAACGAGCGGGCCAATTCTGCGTTCAACTGGTGTTGCTTGGGACTTGCGTCGCGATCAGCCGTATTTGCATTACGACAAAGTTGAATTTGATGTGATTGTTGGTTCATACGGAGATGCCTTCGACCGATACGCCATTCGTATCAACGAAATTCGTGAATCAATTCGCATTGTGCACCAAGTGCTTGATGCCATGCCCCAGGGCGACTACCGCATTCAGAATAAGAAGGTCACGCCACCGCCGCGTGCCCGTATTGACGAATCAATGGAAGCTTTGATTCACCACTTCAAGATTTTCACCGAAGGTTTCAAAGTTCCCGAGGGCGAGGTGTATGCCGCAATTGAAAGTCCTCGTGGCGAAATCGGTTGCTACATCGTGAGTGACGGTGGACCAAAGCCATATCGCATTCACATGCGTGCTCCAAGTTTCGTGAATATTCAGGCCTTACCGCACATGATGCGCGGTGGTTTGGTAGCCGACGCGGTTGCAGTGATTTCGTCAATTGACCCAGTTCTAGGAGAGGTCGATCGCTGATGGCCCGCTTAACAGAAGACAACGTGCGTCTCGCCAAAGAGATCATCGGTCGTTATCCACGACCGCGCTCAGCAACGATTCCGTTGTTGCACCTCGCACAACAGCAAGACGGCTACGTCACCAATGAAGCAATGGTTCACATTGGTGAACTCGTTGGTGCAACATCGGCCGAAGTGTACGGAACTGCATCGTTCTACGAAATGTTCAAGTTTGAACCTGTTGGCAAATACCTCGTCAACATTTGCGGAACGATGTCGTGTGCCTTGATGGGCTCAGAAGAACTCATGCATCACGCCGAACACAAACTCGGCGTCAAGGCCGGAGGAACAACCAGCGACGGGATGTTTACTCTTGAACACGCTGAATGTCAGGCTGCATGTACCGAAGCTCCGTGCTTGCAAGTGAACTATCGCTATCGCTTCCGTGTGACTCCGGAAAGTTTTGATTCATTGATTGATGATTTGTCGGCCGGTCGTTTGACTTCTGAAATTCCCGATCACGGAACCGTGGCCAAAGTTCGTCAGCACATTCCTGCTGATCGTGGTGTTGGTGCAGTACCTCCTGAATCAGTGACTGAAGCGCCGGCATGGCTCGATGGGAAGGCTGCGCTATGAGTGGAACATACGCCCACGCTCCTGGCTTTATCGCCGGCGATCGTCCAAAGATCGTGACCTCACGATTTGAATTTGAAGACTCGTACACATTGCAGCGTTATCTCGCGACCGATGGATACAAAGGTTTGCGTGCTGCGCTTGGTCGTGCGGCTAACGAAGTACACGACGAAGTCAAGAGTGCAACTGTGCTTGGTCGCGGCGGAGCTGGTTTCCCCGCTGGCACCAAGTGGGGCCTCACACCACAAGGTGTGTACCCGCGCTACTTAGTTGTCAACGGCGACGAAAGCGAACCCGGAACTTATAAAGACCGTTTGCTCATGGAGCGCGACCCGCACCAATTGATCGAAGGTTGTTTGATCGCGTGTTATGCGGCCGGACTTTCGCAGTGCTTCTTGTACATCCGTGGCGAAATGGCTTTGGCTCAAGAACGTGTTGCTGCAGCATTGAACGATGCCTACGCCGCCGGATACGTGGGCAAGAACATTTTGGGATCAAAGTTTTCAGTTGACATCGTTTTGCACTGGGGTGCTGGTGCTTACGTCGTCGGTGAAGAAACTGCGTTGATTGAAAGTCTCGAAGGTAATCGCGGTATGCCGCGACTCAAGCCTCCGTACTTCCCAGCCGCTATTGGTCTCTATGGTCAACCAACCATTGTGAACAATGTTGAAACCTTGGCGAACTTGCCCTGGTTGATGCTGAACGGAGCCGAGGCATATACCGCAATCGGCACCAAGACGTCACCAGGTACGCGCATGGTTGCAGTAAGTGGTCATGTCAATCGTCCAGGTGTGTACGAAATCATTAACGGCATCACCACCTTCCGCGACTTGTTGTACAAGGAAGAATTCTGTGGTGGTATTCGTAACGGCAACAAGTTGAAGGCTTTTGTCCCAGGTGGCGGATCGGCACCGTGGTTCACCGAAGATCAACTTGATGTTGCATTTGAAGGACCACAAGCTGGTGCTGCTGGTTCAATGCTCGGATCAGGTGCAGTCATGGTGATGGATGAGACCACCGACATTCCGGCAGCTGCTCTTACCTTGACTCGTTTCTATGCTCACGAATCTTGTGGCAAGTGCACGCCATGTCGCGAAGGCGGAACTTGGCTTGAGCGCATTCTCAGTCGAGTTGTTGATGGTAAAGGCACGATGGCTGACCTTGATCAACTGATTGAAGTTGGAACATCAATTTGTCCTGGTGATTTCCCGCATGCATCTAACGCGAAGTTGGGAATTAGCGCAGTTCCGTTCCCGTACAAGATGAATACCATTTGTTTCGTCGGACCATCGGCTTACGCGCCGGTCAACTCGGCACTTGTTTTGTTCCGTGAAGAATTTGAAGCCAAGATCGTCAAGCGCAATACGATCCCTGTTACCGCCGTTGGAGCTGCGTCATGACCACGACTGAACCCAACATTGAAAACGCGGCACCGGTTGAAACGCCCGTTGACCCCAATGCCATCACGATGTTGATCAATGGCAAGTCCGTTGCGGCCCGTAAAGGCGAACTGATCATTGCCGCTGCCGATCGCAGCGGTGATTACATTCCGCGTTTCTGTTATCACCCACGAATGAGTGCCGTTGGCATGTGCCGTCAGTGTTTGGTCGAAGTTGAAGGTCCACGTGGACCGATGATGGTGGTCAGTTGTATGACTCCCGTCGCCGAAGGCCAAATAGTTCGCACCGAAACCGAACAGGTCAAGCGCGCGCAAGAGGGCATCGTTGAATTGTTGTTGGCGAACCACCCGCTTGATTGTCCAGTATGTGACAAGGGCGGCGAATGCCCACTGCAAGATCAAGCGTTTAGCCACGGTCCCGGCGAAAGTCGTTACATCGAAGAGAAGCGTCACTACGAGAAGCCGATCCCGATTAGCGATTTGGTTCTGCTCGATCGTGAGCGTTGCATCTTGTGTGATCGCTGCACGCGTTTTGCCGATGAAGTTGCTGGCGATGCATTGATTCACTTCACGTCACGCGGTAACAACACGCAAGTTCAGACTTTCCCCGACGAACCATTTAGTTCATACTTCTCGGGTAACACAGTTCAGATTTGTCCAGTAGGCGCACTCACAGCTCAGCCGTACCGATTCAAGGCTCGCCCATGGGACCTCGAAAAGACCGAAAGCACCTGCACCACTTGTTCAGTGGGTTGTCGAATTACCGTTGAATCAAGTCGAGATGAATTGTTGCGATATCAGGGTGTTGATAGCGACCCCGTAAACCATGGATGGTTGTGCGACAAGGGCCGTTTCAATTTTGAATCGGTCAAGAGCGATGATCGTCTTGCTGAGCCGATGGTGAAGCACAACGGTGCGTTAGTCCCGACTTCTTGGAGTTCGGCTCTACAGACTGCAGCCAATTTGATTTCGCAATCAATCAATGACGGTGGTGCGCAAAGCGTTGCCATCATTGGTGGAGCACGGGGAACGAATGAAGATGCTTACGCATGGTCGTTGTTGTCTCGGGCTCTAGGTGTCACCAATGTTGATGCGCAACTCGACGATGGCCTGCCTGCTTCGGTGTTCGCATACAACCAGGCGACCATTGATCAGGCTGCGAATGCAACCACAGTCATTTTGTTGTCACCTGACCTCAAAGAAGAGTTGCCCATTTTGTACTTGCGCTTGCGTGATGCTTCAGAAAAGAAGCGCAGCAAGTTGATTGAGTTCGCCCCCAAGCAAACGGGCATCACGCGTTATGCGTGGAAATCTGTTGCCTACGAACCTGGTAACCAAGTTGCAGTTGTTGCGAGCACCTTGGCTGATGCAACAATCGCCGCTCAGGTTGCTAAAGGATCAGTTGTCGTTGTAGTCGGCCGTGCCAACTTGGCAGAAGATGATTCATTCACGATGGCTGCACTTGATGCCGTTATGGCCGTTGCTCCTCAGGCAGCAGTTCTTCCGGTGATCCGTCGTGGCAATGCTCGTGGTGCAGTTGAAAGTGGTTTGGTGACCGGATCAACAACTTCGATCTTGCGTTCAGCTGCTGCTGGAAAGATCAATTGTCTGATTCTTCTTGGTGCTGACCCCATCGCTGATGTGCGCGACACTGAACTTGCTCGACAGGCAATGGCTGCGGTTCCACACATCATCGCCGTTGATACCTTTGCCTCAAATTCATCCCAGCGCGCCGACGTGTTGTTGCCGGCTGCTGCATTTGGTGAAAAAGATGGAACGACAACCAACCTTGAAGGCCGGGTCACGCAACTCAACCGCAAGGTCAATGTTCATGGCACCGCTCGTCCCGATTGGATGATCGCTCTTGAACTTGCTGATTACTTGGGACATGACTTGGGTGTTGGCTCGGTTCAAGAAGTACATCAACAACTGGTGAGCAAGGTCGCCGCATTCGCTGATGCGAATCGTGCTGCTCTTGCCATTAACCCTGACGGAATTTTGTTACGTCGCTCGTCTAGTAATAGTGCGTCGGTCGCAGTACCAGCAGTACCTGATCGTCCCGGTTTTGGTTATCGCTTGGTGGTCGGTCGTAAGTTGTATGACAACGGGAGCAACGTTGCCCATTCGGCTTCCTTGGCGCCGTTGGCACCGGGCTCGGCATTGCACATGCACCCACTTGATCTTGAACGACTGGGTGCCGCGGTCGGTGCACAAGTCAAAGTCTCAAGTGATCGAACCTCTATCGTGATGCCGATTGTTGCCGACGAAGCAGTGACGCGCGGAACGGTGTGGGCAGCCTGGGCACAAAGTGGCTCAAATATTGGCGAGCTGATTGATTCGTCACGTTCGGTGAACGATGTGAAGGTGGAAACACTGTGAACAACTCGACTGCACTTCTCGGACTAGATCCCATCGCCATCGGTGATTTGATTTGGACACCACTATTGATCATCTTGCTCAAAGTCGTTGTGGTCTTTGTGATCGGACTTGTCGCCACCATGTTGATGGTGTGGTTTGAGCGCAAAGCAATCGCCGGCATGGGTAACCGCATCGGACCAAACAAGGCGGGCCCGTGGGGTTTGCTGCAAACTTTGGCTGACGGAATCAAGTTGTTCTTCAAAGAAGATTTGTTGCCCGATCGTGCTGACCGTTTTGTTTTCAAACTGGCGCCTTACTTGGCCTTTGTTCCGGCTTTCTTGGTGTGGGCAGTCATTCCACTGGGTGGAGATTTCTCAGATGGTAAAGACGGTCTGGTCACATGGTTCGGTCACGCGACTCGTGTGCAGTTAGCCGATCCGCCGATTGGTGTCTTGTTATTGCTCGCCCTGTCGTCAATTGCCGTGTACGGAATCATGTTGGCTGGTTGGTCAAGTGGTTCGAAGTATCCGTTGCTCGGTTCAGTGCGTGCTTCGGCGCAAATGGTTTCATACGAAGCTGCACTCGGATTAAGTCTCGCCACCGTGATTTTGTTGGCTGGCACTTTGTCAACAAGTGGGATCGTTGGAAACCAATCGAGTTTCGCTGATTGGCATGTTGTGTCAACAGGCGTGATTCCGTTCATCATCTTTATGTTGGCGGCGACCGCAGAAATGAATCGTCCTCCATTTGACTTAGTTGAAGCCGAACAAGAACTTGTTGGTGGTTTCAATACCGAATACTCAAGTATTCGATTCGGCTTGTTCTTCTTGGCAGAGTTCATGAACACCATCACCATGAGTGGCATCATCGTGACCTTGTTCTTTGGTGGCCCACAGGGCTTGTTCAACATCCCTGGTATCCCCGGTGCAATTGAAGGCACAATTTGGCTCATCGCCAAAGTCTTGGTGTTCTTGTATATCTACGTCTGGATGCGAGCAACTTTGCCTCGCTTCCGTTACGACCAGTTGATGGACCTTGGTTGGAAGATCTTGATCCCCGCATCACTTGGTTGGTTTATGTTGATGGCAATCTTGCGCCTCGGACGTGACGAAGACTGGAACGCCGGACTGGTGGCCATCGTGGCTGCCGTAGTGATTCTTGGATGTGTCGCCTTGATGTCGACCGCTATCAAAGTAAGTAAAGCCAATCGCGAACGTGAAGGAGCGATGTTCTGATGGGTTACCTCGGAGGATTTCTTGTCACGCTGGCTCAGGTCGGTCGTCGCAACAAACTGACCCTTGAGTATTCAGGTGGTCGTGAAAACAAAAAAGGCAAACCGCAAAAAGACGAGAAGGCGCCTAAGCCTGAACGTTTGCACGGTCGTCATGTTCTGAACCGTTATGAAGACGGTATGGAAAAGTGCATCGGTTGCGAACTGTGCGCCGGTGTCTGCCCAGCTAAGTGCATCTACGTACGTGGCGCCGACAACGACCCCGAGAATCCCACCTCACCAGGTGAACGATTCGGTTTCGTATACGAGATCAATTACTTGCGTTGTATTCACTGCGATCTTTGTGTTGAAGCATGCCCGACTGAGGCGATTACCGAGTCGAAGTTATTTGAGTTTTCATTCACGAATCGTCGCGATGCCATCTACACCAAGGCCGAGCTTGTGGTTGGCGATGATGGTAAGCCGCAGCAGTTGCCGTGGGAAGACTGGCGCGAAGGCGAAGATATCTTGACCTCGGGTTGGTTGCGGGCAACTGCACCGTCGGGTGATGCGACCTTTGAAGGTGTCGTTGGCTGGAGTGGCGAGTTGGGTTATGGCGTTCGTGCGCCCGAACCTGCTCAAGATCAGAGAGACGAGGCTGGTCACTGATGGAACTAGTGGTCTTCATTTGTTCTGCTGCCATGATTTTGGTCGGCGGACTCGGAGTAGTGCTCCGTAGTCATCCAGTACATGCTGCGTTGAGTCTGGTCTTGACTCTGTTTGGTGTGGCAGTGATCTTCGTGTCACAAGAGGCACATTTTCTTGCCGCTGTACAAGTCATTGTGTACGCCGGGGCCATCGTGGTGTTGTTCTTGTTCGTGATCATGCTTCTCGGCGTCGACCGAACTGAAGACATCAAAACCGAGCCGTTTAAGGTTCAGCGTCCGTTAGCAATTATTGTTGGACTCGGATTAATCGGTTTGGTGACGGCGGCCGTTGTGACGTCTCGCGATGTTGTGGCTACCCGCGGTGCAGGCCTTGCCGAACCAGAAATGACCGACCCAGATTCGAACATTCGCCAATTATCACGCAGTGTGTTTGGTGATTACGTCGTGGCTTTTGAACTGACATCGGTTTTGCTGGTTGTTGCAGTTGTCGGAACTGTATTGCTCACTCGCAAAATGAAGTCGACGTCAAAGGAGTCTGAGTGATGTCAGCTTTGATCGCAGCCGCGACGCCAACCACTACGTGGTATTTGGTGCTTGCCGCAGTCTTGTTCGGAATCGGCGCCGTCGGTGTTTTAGTTCGTCGAAATCCACTCGTGATGTTCATGTGCATTGAACTCATGTTGAACGCTGTGAACTTGTCATTCGTGGCGCTAGCTAAGCGACTTGGTGATATTGGTGGACAAACCACGGTGTTCTTCGTGATGGTTGTAGCCGCGGCAGAAGTCGTCGTAGGTCTCGGCATCATTGTGTCCATTATGCGTAAGCGCCCCGGTGCCAACATTGACGACATTTCGGCGTTGAAGGGCTAAGGGGTAAACAATGCTTGATCTCATTTGGTTAATCCCAGCGTTACCGCTTGCTGGATTTATTCTGATTTTGTTATTTGGTCGCTTGTTAGGAGAACCGAAGTCCGGAATCTTGGCAGCACTGATGGTGGCTGGCTCATTCGTTGTCTCCGTCGCAGTATTTTTCGAATTACTTTCAATGCCAACGGAAGAACGCCATCATGTTCTCACGGCGTTCTCGTGGGTTCCGATCGGTTCTTTGCAAGTTGACTTGGCCTTCCTGGCTGATCCGCTCAGCATCACGATGGCTTTGTTTGTAACCGGAATTGGTTCGCTCATTCACTTGTACGCCATTGGCTACATGCACGGCGATCCGAAGTTCTCCAAGTTCTTCTTGTATCTCAACTTGTTCGTGTTCTCAATGTTGATGTTGGTCATGGGCGAAAACCTGCTCGTCACCTTCCTCGGCTGGGAAGGTGTTGGTACTTGCTCGTACTTCTTGATCTCGTTCTGGCACACCCGCGAAAGCGCAGCAACCGCGGGCAAAAAGGCTTTCGTTACCAACCGTGTTGGTGACTGGGGTGTGATGATGGCGATGTTCTTGGCTTTCGGTGCCACCGGAACATTGAGTTACGCCGGAATCAATCACGCTGCCGAGTCGGGCGCGCTGTCTGCTGTCACTGCAACGGGTATCGCAATGATGTTGTTCATTGGCGCGTGCGGTAAGAGTGCGCAGTTGCCGCTATATATCTGGTTGCCTGACGCGATGGAAGGTCCGACGCCAGTGTCGGCACTTATCCATGCCGCAACGATGGTGACCGCCGGTGTCTTCGTCATGACTCGAATTAATCCAGTTCTGGCGATTTCTTACGATTGGTTACCAACCATCATTGCTGTCGTCGGTGTGGCAACAGCATTATTTGCCGCGACGATTGCCGTTGCGCAAACCGATATTAAGAAGGTCTTGGCGTACTCAACAGTTAGCCAGTTGGGTTTCATGTTCTTGGCGATCGGTTCTGGCGCTTACGTAGCCGCGATCTTCCACATGGTCACCCACGCTTTCTTCAAGGCCTTGTTGTTCTTGGGATCGGGTTCAGTGATTCATGGAATGCATCACGAACAAGACATGCGCAAGATGGGTGCCCTGCGTGTCTTGATGCCTGTGACTGCTTTGACTTTCATTATTGGTTGGTTGGCCATCGCTGGCGTTCCACCATTCGCAGGTTTCTGGAGCAAGGACGAAATTCTGTTGTTCGCTTTTGCGAAGAGCCCAATTTTGTATGTCGTTGGGTTGATCACGGCCTTGCTCACCGCGTATTACATGACTCGCCAAGTCATCATGGTGTTCTTTGGTGAAGCTCGTTGGAATGATCACAGTGAAGAGCACGGCGCACATGGTGATTTCAAGCCGCATGAAAGCCCAAAGGTTATGTTGGCACCGCTTGTTGTACTAGCTGGCTTGTCAGTGGTTGGTGGGGTCATGCAGTTGCCATTTAGTAAGAACACCCATTTCTTGGAAAAGTGGCTCGAACCAGTGATCGAATTCGGTGAAGCCGATATTCACCATTCGTGGGCCTATGAAAACAAATACATCTTGTTGGGCATCGCCGTGATCGTTGCCTTAAGCGGAATCTTCGCGTCGTACATGGTGTATTCGAAGAAGAAGTTCGCAGCCATCGAACCCAACGTGATGGCGCAGGGTTGGTTCTACGACAAGGGCATTTCAAATTTCATGGGCGGACCTGGTCGTAAAGCGTTTGATGGAATCACTTGGGCCGATCGCACCATCGTCGATGGTGCTGTCAATGGCGTTGGCAAACTTGTTCAGGGAGCCGGCGGCTTTTTACGCAAGAGTCAAACCGGTGCAGTGCGTAGCTATGCGGCGGCTGTGGGCTTAGGCGTTGTCGCCTTGCTTGTGTGGTTCTTTGTTCGAGGAGTGGTGCTGTGATGTCATTGTTGGCCAGCGAAACGCACGGTTCGCTACCGTTCCCAATTTTGACAGCCTTGATTTTGGTCCCGGCAGTCGGATCAGTTTTGACGTTGATGAGTTCAAATCGACGTCCCGAAATCACCAAGTTGATTGCCTTGTTGACATCGGTGTTCACGGGTGCGCTTGGTTTGTGGATGCTTGCATCTTTCAAGACTGGTGAAGCTGGCTATCAGTTCACGTCAAAACACCAATGGATTTCCTCATGGAATATCGGTTGGCATGTGGGTGTCGACGGAATCTCGTTGTTCTTAGTAGTGCTAACGGGCATTTTGTTCCCGCTTGTCATCATTGGTTGTGATCCGCATCACGATGAGAAGCGTTACCTCGCCTGGCTCTTGTTGCTCGAAGCCGGGGTTATGGGTTCGTTCTTGAGTCTTGACTTGTTCTTGTTCTTCTTGTTCTTCGAAATCGTTTTGGTACCGATGTATTTCTTGATCGGTGGTTGGGGTTACGACCAACGCATTTACGCAGCAACCAAGTTCTTTTTGTACACCATGGTCGGATCGGCGTTCATGTTGGTCGGCATTGTGACCACCGCTTTGTTGGCGAAAAACGATCTTGGTCATGTGAGCTTTGACTTGGTGGAAATTGCTGAGGGAGCCAACTTCGCGACCAGTACGGGACGTTGGCTGTTCTTCGCATTCGCGATCGCCTTTGCGGTCAAGGTGCCGTTGTTCCCGTTGCACACGTGGCTGCCTGACGCGCACACTCAAGCACCAACTGGCGGCTCAGTCATTTTGGCTGGTGTGTTGTTGAAGCTTGGTACCTACGGCTTATTACGTTTTGGCGTATACCTGTTCCCCGAAGCTGCGCTGTGGAGTCGCGAGATTTTCTTGACTCTTGCGGTCATCGGAATCATTTGGGGTGCAGTTGCCGCCACCATGCAAAAAGATCTCAAGCGACTTGTTGCGTATTCATCAGTTG
>JBIKOO010000101.1:0-4856 GCA_044358015.1 Ilumatobacteraceae bacterium | reverse complement strand
TCGGGCTTCGGAGCATTGGTGTTGATGGGCGGCGCCGATGTTGACCCGCATCTTTATGGACAACATCGTCAACCGCATGTCTACGGCGTGAATCACGAGCAAGACAAATTTGAAATTGCGTTGGTGCACGCGGCAATTCAGTTAAAACTGCCAACGTTGGCAGTATGTCGAGGAATTCAACTTGTCAATGTTGCGCTTGGTGGAACATTGATTCAACACATCGGTGACATTGACACAAGTGAATTGAAAGTGGTTGTTGAACATGCGCCCGGGAAATTTCCAGCCGGCCAAGAGTATGCATTGCACGATGTTGAGATAACTCCACGCACCAAATTGTCGAAAGCATTAGGAACAACCACAGCGCGAGTTGCATCATTTCATCATCAAGGTATTGATGAAATCGGTAAGGGCCTCAAAGTGGTGGCGCGATCAGCTGATGGCCTAGTTGAGGGACTCGAGCACAGTGGCTCGGGACAGTGGTTGATCGGTGTTCAATGGCATCCCGAAGACACCGCGACAACTGATCTGCATCAACAAGCGCTTTATAACGCTCTTATTGCTCAGACGGAGTAGAGGGAATGGGCTGCAAAGCCCAGCGCAGAGTTTTGGTTAATGCTTGGGCGGCCGGTCGTACTACCGCTCGTTCGCTGACGGGCAACCACGGAAGACGTAGAGGGAAACGTGTCCACAACGGCATGAGTGAAACGGCAGCAGCGCCAAGAAGACCGTAAATGGGTCGTTGATAAACAGGTAGCGGAGGAGTGAGTAGTAAATAGCGCGCGGCGTCGCGAGCCGGTGCAGAAGTGCGAAGTTCGGGTCGATACGCCGCGATCTGATCAGCAAGTTCGGCGACAGTCATCGGAGGATCAATCACGCCGAGCGCTGATGCAATGCGCGACATGTCGAGTACATAACCATCACGTTGTTCGGGGGATAGTTCAATCTCGCCAAACTTGGCATGAGCCGCCAAGAAAGAATCAACTTCAGCAATGTGAACCCATTTCAACAAATGGGGATCGTTGGCGCTGTAGGGGCGGCCGTCATCGGCGGTACCGACGACGCGGGTGTGCACCCGCTTAACCATGTCGACGGCCCGTTGTGATTCGGTCGCCGGTCCAAATGTTGTTGCAGCCAAGAAGTCGGCGGTGCGTTGCAAGCGGCCCCAAGGATCGGCTTTGTAATCACTGTGTGAAGCCACACCAGCCATTGCCAACGGATGGAGGGACTGAAATAAGAGAGCGCGCAGACCGCCGATGAACATGCACGAGTCGGCATGAATGATGCGAATAGGACGATCATCGGCAAACCAGCGTTCGCCGGGTGCTTCAAAGAGTTCTTGAGCTCGGTTGTCGGCGTTTGGACCAACGACACGTGAGCGGACGGCGTCGGCAACGATGCGTCGAACGGGTTCAAGTATCTCGGGCATAGTTAGATCGTGGCACGGTTTGCGCCCCAATGCCTATACAGGCTGAGTACGCTCGTCACATGTCCGATGAATTGCCGATCACGCCTCCGATTGATCCCAATTCCAGCAAGTTGCCGCGCTGGGTTTGGAAAGCGATCGTTGTCTTCTGGCTGGGGTTTCTCGGCACGATTTTGATTCGATACGCCTACGACCGACTCTTCTCGTTTCTAATCTTGCTTTTGGTGTCGCTCTTTTTATCTCTTGCAATTGAGCCAGGAACGACGAAGTTGGCGAAGAGAGGCTGGCGACGTGGGCAAGCGACAATAGTGATCCTCTTGGGCTTGCTGGTTGGAGTGCTTATTTTTGTGGCGGCGATCGGAACTTTGGTCGGAACGCAAGTTGCAGATCTTTTACAGAACTCCGAGCGATATGTCAGCCGTACTGTGAATTTCCTCAATGACAATTTTTCAACCAACATCAATCCACAAAAAGTGAATGACAGCATCCAGGATCCGGATGGACCAGTGCAAGAGTTCATTAAAGGTCAGCAAGATGAAGCGTTACAACTTTCAGTCACTGCCTTAGGTCTTCTGCTGCAAGCATTTTCAATCATGCTTTTTACTTTTTATCTTGTCGCAGACGGTCCACGACTTCGTCGTTCAATATGTAGTCGTTTAGATGTAGATCGACAAAAGAGAGTTCTTGATACTTGGGATCTAGCCATTGAAAAGACGGGTGGCTATATATACAGCCGCGCCTTATTGGCGGTGGCTTCGGCATTTGTCCACTGGATTGCTTTCCAATCAATTGGCACGGCTGCACCGGTCGCATTGGCACTATGGGTTGGCTTAATTTCTCAATTCATTCCGGTGGTGGGCACCTATATCGCAGGAGTGTTGCCGATTCTGATTACTTTTATTGACTCGCCGTGGAAAGCACTTGCGGTTGTCATCGTCATAATCTTGTATCAACAACTTGAAAACTTCTTTATTTCGCCACGAATCACTGCTCGCACTATGGAAATACACCCGGCGATTTCGTTCGGAGCCGCTATCGCTGGTGGTGCATTGCTTGGACCAGTCGGAGCGATACTTGGATTGCCAGTTGCTGCAATGGCGGTAGCTTTAGTCAGCGCGTCTGGTCAACGTCATGAACTTATTGACAATGCTTTAGTTGAAGTGGCTGAAAAGTTTGAACCAAAAACTTCATCAATAAGGCGTAATCGATTACGTCGACGTGGAACAAAGCTATGAAATCGGCTATTGAACCAATTGATTGCTACGTGCCGCTTGCTGTCACTTATCGAAATGATGTTTTGGAATCGGTGCATCACGCTGCCGTTGTTGCTTTGAATGAAGATGGCACAGTGGCGTTTGCGATGGGTGACGCGAATGTGGGTATTTTCCCGCGATCAAGTACTAAACCTCTGCAAGCCCACGCAATGTTGCAATCTGGGCTTGACCTTCCTGACGAGTTGTTGGCCTTGGTGTGTGCAAGCCACGACGGACGTTCAATGCATCTTGATGGTGCGCGGCGCATCTTGCAATCAGTCGGACTTGATGAAAAGGCGTTAGCGAATACCCCCGATTTACCTCTTGACGAAAAAGAAGCAGAACAGGCGATGCGCAATGGAGTGCAGCGCTCATCAATTTTGCAGAACTGTTCTGGTAAGCATTCGGGGATGATTGCCACATGTGTGGCTGCTGGTTGGTCAACCGATGGGTATTTGCATGTTGACCATCCATTGCAACAAGCCATCACCGACGGCATTCCGGCTCTCGCGCAAGATCCAGTTTTAGGTATCGGCATTGACGGCTGTGGAGCGCCAGCCCATGTGGTCTCGTTGATTGGCTTGGCTCGTTCGTTTCGCAATATGGCAATCGGTGAGGCTGGCGAAGCGGGCTTGCGCATTCATCGCGCCATGTCCACGTTTCCTGACATGGTTGGCGGTCCCGATCGCGATGTCAGTTTGTTGATGAAAGGGATTCCTGGAATGATGGCTAAAGACGGAGCCGAAGGTGTTTTTGTCGCAGCTTTACCAGACGGTCGGGCCGTGGCATTGAAGGTCGCCGATGGTGCTAACCGACCGCGTCCGCCTTTGATGCGTGCCGCATTGCGGGCTTTAGGCGTAGATATTTCGCAAGTTCGACCCGATGCCTTTGATTCAACGATCCTTGGACACGGCAATCGGGTCGGTGAAGTGCGTATTGTCGGAGAACTAGCGCAAATTGGTGGCGCGATCTAGAGACGAATGGGGGCGACAACATGGCTGGTATTCCTTTCACGGAGATGATTGATCCTCTGCGTTATGCCGAGGCCGAAGTTGTCAGTCCATTAGTACGGCGAGTGATCGCGCGTAATCCATCAAAGTTCACGTTCACTGGTACCGGCACATACATCGTCGGCAATGAATCTGAAGTTGCAGTCATTGACCCCGGCCCCGATTTGCCCGAACACAAAGCTGCCTTGTTGCGCGCCATTGAGGGTCAAAAAGTTCGAGCCATTGTGATTACGCACTGTCATAGTGACCACGTTGGTTTGGCCGCATGGTTGCGTGAAGAAACTGGTGCACCGACTGTTGCATGGAAGCCGCACGGTGATGTGGGTCTTCTTGATAATGAAGATGACATCAAAGTGATGGAGTCGTTGGCCCCGCCACCAAAGACCGAGGAAGAAAAGGAAAAAGAACGCGAGGTCGCTCGTGCAGCCGGGCTTGATCCTGATGACATGGAAATGCGCGAATCAGTTGATCTCGAATTTGAACCCGATGTTCGAGTCGGTGATGGTGAGGTTGCTGCGCACGGTGAGGGATGGACTTTGATCGCAGTGCACACACCGGGGCATACGTCGAATCACATGTGTGTTGCGCTTGTTGAAGAGAAAGCTTTGTTCACGGGCGATCACATCATGGGTTGGAGTACCACTGTGGTGTCACCTCCAGATGGTGATATGCGCGACTACTTGTCATCAGTGAAAAAACTGCAGCAGCGTGACGACAAAATCCTGTGGCCAACTCATGGTTCGCCAGTCACCGATCCGCAACCATTTCTGAACGCGTATTACGAACATCGATTAAGCCGTGAGGCCCAAGTGATTGCGTCAATCACTGCGGGCGTCAACACGGTTGCTCCGATGGTGCGTCAGATGTACGCGGCGGTGGCACCCGAGCTCTACATTCCGGCGGCTCGCAGTGTGCTGTCACATCTCACGCAATTAGTCCAAGATGGACGTCTGCTGGTACGTGGTGGTGGCCCCGCCCGGCTATCGAGTACCTACGACATCCCCTAAATCGTCTGCTTGAAGACCGATCTGGTCTGGCGAAGTAGTAGAAAACCTCAGTTATTTCCGACCAGATCGCCCAGTCTAAGTAGTGTCATATATAGTGTCACTTTATGGAACTTCTTCGTACTCCCGACTCTGCCTTCGCCAATGTTCCCGATTGGTCTTTTGA
>JBIKOO010000100.1:0-4903 GCA_044358015.1 Ilumatobacteraceae bacterium | reverse complement strand
CCATCCACCGAGATCAAGAAAAAGCCAATGTCAGACAGGGCTTGTTGTAAAGCCGTGACCCGTGGACCAGTGTCGCCGTACCGCAGAGGTTCCGCAGCGCTTTCAGGCTGATAACCCTTATTGGTTTCGTCGCAGGGATAACCCGCAATCGCAATTTGAAGTGTCGTGAAGATAAAACTCTCGGCGATTGCTGTGCCTTCGGGCTCGGGACCATAATCATCGGGAACCGAGTAGCAGTAGATATAAATCGGGTCATACATTTTCCACGCGTTGTCTTCAATGTGAAACGGCGTCACGCCTTCGCAATTGCCGCAGTCGGGATAACTCTGCGTGATCATCCAATCGCCAATGCATTCGAGGATGGCGAGACCTTCGATCGACTGTCCAATCGGATTCGTCTCATTGGGATCAACCGCCGACATTGAACAAGCTGGTCGTGCGTCAACTGGCGATGACGGCGTTGGCATCTCGACCGTTGTTGTGACCGCTTCGGTAATCGGCACTTCCGAAACTGTGTTCGAACCCTCTGTGCCTGTGCCGACCGAACCACCGCATCCGATGAGTAACCCCAAGCCCAAAACACCCGCACTGAACCTTTGCAAAAACTTCAGATTCATCGTTGCCTCCTCGCTATTCCCTTGGCTCAGACTAAACGGGGGTTGGGGGAACGTTGGCCAAAAGCCGGTTTTGCAGTTAGGGGAAACTGCCGAGTCCCTATAGGCTCGTTTCCTGCACCATCGGGGTGTAGCGCAGCTTGGCTAGCGCGCCACGTTCGGGACGTGGAGGCCGGAGGTTCAAATCCTCTCACCCCGACCAGCACACATCCCCCGCTTCAGCGGGGGATGTGCCATTTACTGACCCATTTCGCTCTACGGTGAACCCGTGGATATTGCCCAACTTCAAGATGTCATCGAACGTACCTACGGCGATCGCGATCGTGCCCGAGGCGTGCCCTCAACTGTGGCCTGGTTGGCCGAAGAAATCGGTGAATTGGCTCAGGCCGTGCGCAAAGGAACCAAGGCTCAACAAGAACATGAATTCAGCGATGTGTTGGCCTGGGTCGCCACACTCGCCAATCAAATGGGCGTCGACTTATCTGCGTGTGTTGAGCGTTATGCCAACGGATGTCCGCGCTGCGCGGCTCTCCCCTGTGCTTGCTAACTGATCTTTACAGAAACAGTTCAGCAATCTGTACTGCGTTCAATGCAGCACCCTTGCGCAAGTTGTCGTTGCTCACAAACAGCACCAAGCCACGACCGTCTTCGAGCGACAAGTCTTGGCGAATACGTCCAACAAAGCTCGGGTCTTTGCCAGCTGCTTCAAGCGGTGTCGGTACATCGGTGAACACAACACCAGGTGCTGACGACAACAACTCTTTGGCACGGGCGACCGAAATCGGTCGATCAAATTCTGCGTTGATGCTCAATGAGTGACCGGTGTACACCGGAACGCGTACACACGTACCCGAAACTCGCAAGTTGGGAATCGCCAAAATCTTGCGACTTTCATTGCGTAATTTCTGCTCTTCGTCAGTCTCAAACGAATCGTCGTCGGTGTACTTGCCAGCGAAAGGCAACACGTTAAACGCGATGGGCTTTACGAACTTCGTTGGGGCCGGGTAGATCACCGCTTCACCGTCGTACGTGAGTTCGCGCGCATTGTCAGCAACTTCGCGTGACTGCTTATCTAGTTCGTCAACGCCAGCAAGTCCGCCACCCGACACTGCTTGATACGTGCTCACGATCAAACGATTGAGACCAGCCTCGGCGTGCAACACTTTCAGCACGGGCATTGCGGCCATCGTGGTGCAGTTGGGGTTCGCAATGATTCCCTTTGGTGCATTGCGAATTTCTTCAGGGTTCACTTCGCTCACCACGAGCGGCACTTCGGGATTCATACGCCATGCTGACGAGTTATCGATCACGATCACGCCAGCAGCAGCAAAGCGCGGGGCGAGTTCACGAGACGATGTTGCACCAGATGAAAACAGGGCAATGTCTAAACCAGACGGATCGGCGGTTGCCGCATCTTCAACAGTGATTTCGCCCCCCTTCCACGGAAGGGTTGTTCCGGCCGAACGGGCCGAAGCAAAAAATCGAATCTCATCAATCGGGAAATTACGCTCGGCCAACAGGGTGCGCATCACGCTTCCTACTTGACCGGTTGCTCCTACTACTCCAATACGCATAGTGCGCAAGGCTAACGGAAAGGTCACGCCGCCCGACGGGCAATTAACCACCAGTGACTACCGTGCACGCCGATAAAGGTGCACTGCGGAATTCCTTCGACTCCACCGATGCGACGGCGATGGCTAAACCACAGTGTGGGGTTCAACAAATCAATGTTCTTTTTCTCGAGATGCTCAAGCACCACTTTGGGAGCCAAGCGATTGGCTTGCCAGCCGAGACGCGTTGACCAGCGTTGCCGAGCCAACCATGCGCCAATCGTGGGTACGCGCCACAAAGCCCGCGTGATGACACCCGCTGGGAATAGCAGTGCGTCTGCGGCAACCCAGGTGCGGAAATTCAGCAACACATAGCCACCAGGCTTAACAACGCGTAGCGCTTCTTCGGTTAGGGCCAACGCGTCAGCACTTTCGCAATGTTGCAAAGTGATGTAGCTGAACACCATGTCGGCCGATGCATCGGGTAATGCCAGCGTTTTACCGTCGGCAACGTGTGAGGTCGACAAACGTTCGGGCACGCCAAACTTGCCAACAGTCTCGCGACAACGTTCAAGAAAGGCTGCATCAAGATCGCATGCCACAACTGACTTGAATCGCTGAGTGAAGCCTGCAGTCATACGACCAATACCCGCACCGATTTCAACTAACGATCGCTGAGCATTGTCTTCGGGTAAAAAACCGAAGTACTGCAAATAGGCGCCAACCTCTTGCTCACCCGAATTCACAAATTCAGCAAGCGTCAGTTGCTGACCGGTTTCGTTGTTAAAAACCCAGCCAGTGTCGCGGACAACACTGTCGCCATCGCCTTGAGTTTCAGATGCACGACCAGCCGCATTCCACGGCACATGTTGGCGACGACGAGCGCGAGACACGAATTATTTCCGCTCGGGCAACGGAGCGCTATATGACTGGCCACTGTCGAGGCCAAAAGCGGTGTGCAACGAACGAGCGGCCTTTTCAAGATCGGCTGCGGCAATAACAACTGAAATTCGAATGGTTGAAGTTGAGATCATCTCTATATTCACGCCATTGTCAGCAAGTGTGCGGAACATCTTGGCGGCGATGCCTGGGCTTGTCTTCATGCCCGCACCGACCAATGAGATCTTGGCAATTGAATCGTCTTGTGCAATTCCAGCAGCACCAATTTCTTTAGCAACAGACTCAACGATTCCTTGCGCAACCTTCATGTCGGCCTTGGGTACCGTGAAACTGATATCGGTGTTGCCGTCAGTTGATGTGTTCTGCACGATCATGTCGACATTAACATTTGACTCAGCAAGTTGTTCAAACAGCGATGCTGAGATGCCGGGACGATCGGGAACTTTACGAACGGTCACTTTGGCTTCGCTGACGTCGGTGACAACACCAGAGATGATGGGATCTTCCATCGATGGCTCCTGACTAGTTACCCAAGTGCCAGGTTCCCAGGTGAAACTGGAACGCACTTGAATCGGGACATTGTGATTACGAGCAAATTCAACTGAACGCAGTGCAAGAACCTTGCTGCCAGCACCAGCCATTTCGAGCATTTCATCAAAGTTGATGTGTTGCAGTTTGCGAGCCTGCGGAACAATGCGCGGGTCAGCACTAAACACGCCCGTGACATCGGTGTAAATCTCGCAACTATCGGCGTCAAGTGCTGCTGCAAGAGCAACCGCGGTGGTATCTGATCCACCACGACCGAGAGTCGTGATTTCTTTGTCAGTGCTCACACCTTGGAAGCCCGCAACCACGCACACTTTGCCTTGAGCAAGAGCCTCGCGAACGCGATCACCCTTCACCTCAAGAATCTTGGCCTTGGTGTGCACAGTGTCGGTGATGATGCCGACTTGGCTGCCCGTGAAACTGATGGCGTCAATGCCAACACCAGCAAGGGCCATACAAACAAGAGTCATCGAGATGCGCTCGCCCGTGGTGAGCAACATGTCAAGTTCGCGGGCCGGCTGCACCGACGAGACATCGTTAGCCAGTTTGATGAGATTGTCAGTTGACTTACCCATTGCCGACACCACGACCACAACATCGTTGCCGTGACGCTTGGTGAAGGCCACATGTTCGGCCACGGCACGGATACGTTCAGGGTCGGCTACCGAAGTGCCTCCGTATTTTTGGACAATGAGTGCCACAAGGGTTTCAGGCTACCTGCCCACGGCCCTCAGTTCAGGTTGTTTACCTAACGATCACCATTCTTGACCTGCAGGGCGGGCCTCTGCCCCGTTAGCCTTCCCCAATTATGGGAACAGCAAAACGTGAACGCAAAAAAATGAACCGTGAGATGGGCCGTCAGGCTCAGCAGGTCGCCGCCAAGCGCCAGAAGACCACCAAGACGACGATCCGCATTGTCGGAGCCATTGTCATCATCTTGGCTTTGTTCTTTGGTATCGCATTTTTGACCGACGATGATGAGAACTCAACCGACACCGCCGCTCCAGTGTCGACTTCAGTCGACGCATATGCGAGCACCACCGTTGCTGACGGCGACGCGACGACCACAGTGCCGGGCGACACCGCCACACCATCAGATTTCACCTACGGAACCACTGAGTGCCCGCCGGTCGAAGGTGCCGCCACACAAACACAAGACTTCGGTGATTCATTCGCACTATGTATCGACCCAACCAAGACCTACACCGCAGTGGTGAAGACCAACATGGGCACGTACTCGGCAGTACTCGACGCAGCCAAGGCTCCTGGAACTGTCAATAACTTTGTGAGTCT
>JBIKOO010000099.1:0-4967 GCA_044358015.1 Ilumatobacteraceae bacterium | reverse complement strand
GTAATGGCGTGTCATGTCGCACTCACGGCTGCGAATTCTCTACAATTCATTCGCCCCTGGTGGGTGGCCATCCGGGCTGCCCCCATCGTGTCCCAAGGAGTTAACTGGTGTTTTCACTATTTGCCGCAGAAGGCGGATGGCAGACATTCACTCTCAAAGGTGGTGAGTGGGCTGTTTTGTGGTTATCCGCAGCAGCTGCGCTTCTCGCCCTCGGAGTCGGATTCTTCCTCGTCCGTAAAGTCCTCGCCGAAGATCAGGGTTCGCCCAAGATGCGCGAAATCGCCAAAGCCATTCAGGTTGGTGCTTTGGCTTATCTCAAGCGCCAGTTCAAGACCATCGCGGTCATTCTGGTGCCCCTGGCGATCATCGTCTTTGTCACCTCAACCAAGATCTTGAAGCCAGATGACACGGTTGCTTTGTCATTCGGCCAAGCTGGCTTGTGGCGCACCGTCGCCTTCGTTTTGGGCTGTTTCGCCTCAGGATTGACCGGTTATATCGGCATGACCTTGGCCACCCAGGGCAATGTTCGTACCGCCGCTGCAGCTTTGAGCGGCTCGATGCCTCGTGCATTGACCGTTGCATTCCGCACCGGTGGCGTCGCAGGTATGTTCACCGTGGGCCTTGGCCTTCTCGGTGCGACCGCCATCATCATGGCCTTCCAGAACACCTCGTCAGTGATCCTCGTGGGCTTCGGCTTCGGTGGCTCGCTGTTGGCTTTGTTCCTTCGAGTTGGTGGAGGAATCTTCACCAAGGCCGCCGACGTCGGCGCCGACTTGGTGGGCAAGGTCGAAGCAGGTATTCCTGAAGACGACCCCCGCAACCCCGCAACGATCGCCGACAACGTGGGCGACAACGTGGGTGACTGCGCCGGTATGGCCGCCGACCTCTTCGAGAGCTACGAAGTCACCTTGGTGGCCTCGATCATCCTCGGTGTGGCTGCGTTCAACTCAATCGGCCTCAACCCAGCTCTTGGCTTGGTGTTCCCCTTAGCCGCTCGTGCCATTGGTGTCATCGCCTCAATCGCTGGCGTTTTCGCCGTGAAGGCCAAAGAAGGCGAAACCGACGCTTTGAAGCCCATCAACCGTGGCTTCTTAGTGGCTGGTCTTTTGACCCTGGCTGGAACCCTGGCCTTGGCCCTCGGATACGTGGGCAACGACAAGGGAACCCAGAACGATGATGGGACCGCAGTGCTCTTGAGTGGCGCCGGCTGGCGCGTCTTTGGTGCAGTAGCCATTGGTTTGATCTTGGCCCAGTTGGTCTCACGTCTGACCGAGTACTACACCAGCACGCACTACCGACCCGTGCAAGAAATTGCTGAGTCGTCAGAAACTGGCCCGGCAACAGTCGTGCTTTCGGGTACCGCTTACGGTCTTGAGAGCTCGGTGTACGCCGTTGTCGCGATTGCGATCGCAATCGGTGCAGCCATCGGCCTCGGTGGCGGCAACCTCACCTTCAGCTTCTACCTCGTCGCCTTGTGCGGTATGGGAATGTTGGCCACCACTGGAGTCATCGTTTCTGAAGACACCTTCGGCCCCGTCAGCGACAACGCTGCTGGTATCGCCGAAATGTCAGGTGAATTCCACGGTGAACCCGCAAAGATCATGGTTGCACTCGACGCAGTGGGTAACACCACAAAAGCTGTGACCAAGGGCTTCGCCATTGGTTCAGCCGTGATTGCTGCTGTGGCCTTGTTTGCTTCATACATCGAAACCGCTGGTGCAAACCTCAAGAACAAGGTCGGCGAGCCGCTTGTTGACACAGTCACCAACCTTGCTGATGGCGTTTTCAAGTTGCCCGAACTGGCAATCAACGTTGCTGAGCCCAAGGTCTTCATCGGCCTACTCATCGGTGGCGCTGTTCCGTTCTTGTTCTCAGCACTCGCGATTCGTGCCGTTGGCCGCACCGCAGGTGTTGTTGTTCAAGAAGTACGTAATCAGTTTGCTGACGGCGGCATCATGGCCGGCACGAAGCAGCCTGACTACGGCCCCGTGATCGACATCTGCACCAAGGCATCACTACGCGAACTCACCACACCGGCATTGCTGGCTGTGTTGGCTCCCGTTGTCATTGGTTTTGGCATCGACTGGAAGGCTCTCGGCGCATTCTTGGCCGCGGTCATCTTGGTCGGTCAGTTGATGGCCAACTACCTCAGCAACGCTGGTGGTGCTTGGGACAACGCCAAGAAGTACATCGAAGATGGCAACCATGGTGGCAAGGGCAGCGAGTCGCACAAGGCTGCAGTCATTGGTGACACCGTTGGTGACCCCTTCAAGGACACTGCAGGCCCAGCATTGAACCCGCTCATCAAAGTGATGAACTTGGTGTCTTTGTTGATCCTTCCCGCGATTATCACGCAGGCCGACAACAACATTCGCTACGTCATTGCTGGCGTTGCACTGCTTGTTCTCATCGGCGCGGTGATCTTCTCTGGTCGTCAAAGTGGCGGAATCGCTACCTTGAACAAAGAAAAGGCTGCTGCTCACTGAGTAGTTCAACTAAGAAGTCAGTCGCAAGACTGAAAAGAGGCGCCCGCAAGGGCGCCTCTTTTGTTTGTACGGATTATCAAGCACCCCAAAAAATGTGACCTGAACAACTAGGGTCATCACATGCTCGCATTATTTGATATTGAATCCTGGCTCGACAAAGGTGGACTCGTTCTTTTGGCAGCCATCGTGTTCGCCGAATCTGGATTGCTCATTGGTTTCTTTCTTCCTGGCGATTCGCTTCTCTTCATCGCCGGATTCTTGTCATCAACTGCCGGCGGCAATGTTCTCCCCTCGTTACCCATCGTTGCTCTCGTCACGTTTGTTGCAGCCGTGACCGGCGACCAAGTCGGTTACCTATTCGGACGCAAGGTCGGGCCAAGTTTGTTTGACCGCCCGCAAAGCAAATTCTTTAATCCGAAAAACATTGATAAAGCTCACGCATTTCTTGAGAAGCACGGATCAAAGACCATCGTGATGGCGCGCTTTGTGCCGATCGTCAGAACGTTTGCACCAATCGTTGCTGGCGTCGGGAAAATGAACTACCGCACCTTCGTGATCTACAACATCGTTGGTGGCGCCCTGTGGGGTATCGGGATCACCACCCTTGGCTACTTCTTGGGCGAAGTGTCATGGATCGAAAGCAACATTGAAATAGCGCTGATTTTGATTGTCGTCATCTCCGTACTTCCGATGGCTATTGAAATTTGGCGACATCGTCGATCCGCCCACATCTAATTGTTTTCGCTGGCAGAATAAGCCTCATGAGCACGAACCCCGTTCGCTATTTGAGCCTCGAGTGGATTGACGCACTCACTCAAGCCGTCGCATCAAACGAAGCGATCGCCGCAATCGCCGCAGACCACACGGTTGGCATTACGCAAACCGTCACTGGTGGACCCGAAGGCGACGTCACCTATCACTTGCAAGTCACCGACGGTCACGCCAGCTTTGGTCCTGGTGCTGCATTTCCTGAAGACGTTCGCTTTGAACAAGATTGGGAAACTGCAACCGCAGTCGCAACCGACAAACTCAATGCGCAACAAGCCTTTATCACCGGTCGTATTCGTCTGTATGGCGATCAAGAAAAATTGGTTGCTAGTACACCAGTGTTTGCTGCACTCGATCAAGTGTTTTCTACGGTGCGTACATTTACCGAATACCGCTGAGCGGCTTGTTATTTCTTTGAAGAGATAACTGCCAGAGCAATACCACACAACGCTCCGCCAACTAAGTAAGGCGAACCGATTGACACGTGGTCGTACAACACACCAGCAATTGCCGGGCCCGCAACTCGCCCCAACGCGTTCACGCCTTGTTGAAACCCGAGAGCTTCACCCCGACGATGATCGGGAACACGACCCGATACCAAACTCGACAAGTTCGGTGTTACTAGTCCTTGACCAACTGTCAATAAAGCCAAGGCCGCAATAAGGAGCGTCCAGTTTTCTGCAGCAGACAACACGATTAAACCTGCGCTGTTGAGAACTAAACCAACTTGCAACGAACGTTGAGTTCCTAACTTGGCATTGATAGGTCGAATCAATCCGCCTTGTACACCGACCAAGACAATGCCGATGCCAACGAAAATTGCGGCGACTCCACCTTCGGTCAAACGAAAGCGATCGCCAACTAGTAGCGAGAACGTTGCTTCAAATCCACTGAACGCCACGATGGCCGCGAAACCCGCAACGGCTAATCCCCACAGGCGCACCTTGGCATCAACTTCGTTTGTGGCGGCGGTACGAGCGGCCTCACGTACGTGAACTGGTCGCGTCTCGGGCAAACGACGCCAAGCCACCGCAGCATTGATCAACGCGACGGTGCCCGCAACATAGAACGGAATATGTTCGCCACCCAAAGACGCCAAGCCACCAAGTGCCGGACCAACAACAAACCCAACGCCGAACGCTGCGCCCAAAAGACCCAGCAATCGAGGGCGCTCTGAAGGTGGTGCGAGATCGGTGACCGCGCCCTGAGCAACCGCAACACTTGCGCCAGATGCACCATCAAGAATGCGACCGAGATACAAGACCCATAGTGCGCCAGCTGCTCCGGTCACAAATGATCCGATCGCTGTACCAAGCAACGAAATCATGATGACGGGTTTGCGACCAATGCGGTCGGAAAGACGTCCAAGAATGGGTGCAAAAACTAATTGAGCTAACGAAAATGAAGCAAACAACAATCCGACTTCAAGTCCGCTCGCACCGTAACGTTCGGCGTAACGGCCCAAGATCGGCACAACGATGCCGAAACCAACAAGATCAAGAGCAACGGTCAGCCAGATCGTGCCGAAGCCTTGCGGCAACGGAACTTTGGCAGCCTTGTCACGATGGCCTACGGACTTCTTCAACACGATGTTTCACCATACGTCAACGACGTACGGTGGTGCCTGCTTTATTCGTTTCAACGATCCATCCGGCCGCAGTTAAATCGGCGCGCAAGGCGTCTGCACTCGCAAAATCTTTAGCAGCACGCGCT
>JBIKOO010000098.1:0-4983 GCA_044358015.1 Ilumatobacteraceae bacterium | reverse complement strand
ATGGGCACCTTGGTGCTATTCAAAAACATTGCGACTAAGTGATAGTTGCCGACTGTGGCGATGAGATCAAGAATTTGTTCGTTTGAATAGTGATTGCCAAGATTGCGCCACGTTGCATCAGAAACCGCGTATTCATTATGTAATTCGTCAGCTGCGGTCAGAAGCAATTTGTCAATCGGCGACCAGGTTGATGCCGAAGCACCCTTCTTGACCGCTTTGATTTCAGCAGCCGTGATGTCGCATCGCAATGCAATCTCGACGTGTTGCCCCCATTCATAACGCGAACGACAATTCCAACCCGTGCGCAAAATGAGCAGCTCTCGATCACGCGATGTCAACGTGTTCTTTGACAACACATGAGTTGCAAACACCAACCAACGCTTCAACATGTCAGGGTGATTGCCCAGTACTCCGAAAATATTGAGCGGGTCACCGTTGGGACCAGTGAGTCCTTTTGAAAACATTTCTGCGAGTCGCAGATCTTCATTGGCTTTACGAATCGGCAAACGAGCCGGCGCATTTTTCTTCTCAAGATCAAGCAAGAACTTCTTGGCTTTCATGCCACCGGCAAAACCTGTCAACGAACCGTTTGCACCAATCACTCGATGGCACGGCACCACGATGCTGATCGGGTTACGACCGTTCGCCGTGCCGACGGCCCGTGCTTTATTTGGATCGCCGAGAACCGTTGCTTGTTCGCCGTAGCTCATGGTCTCGCCGTATGGGATCGACCGCAGCACCTGCCACACGCTGTATTGAAATTCTGTGCCAACAACATCGAGTGGCACGTCAAATTCATGTCGGGTGCCAGCGAAGTATTCATCGAGCTGCCGGGTCGTGGATTCGATGACTGAGTTGCTCCCCTTTTTCGCGTCGGCAACTCCGGGCACACGCCTCGGATCATCGTTCGGCCACAAAATCGCCCGCAATCCTTGGGCCGAAGCCACCAGCGTCAAACGTCCAACGGGACTCTTGTAACCAGAACTGATCAATGTTGATGCCTTTACTTGTTTTGTCGAACTCACGATGTCATCTTGTCACTGAGTGACCAAAACCCTGACTCCCGAGGTACGGACCGACCCGCAGAGTTGTTGTACCGTACAAGTAAGAGAGGTCATGATGTCAACTACACCTGCCGCACCTGGCACCACCGAACTCAACGCTGGCAATCTCAGTCAGCGACAGATCTATATGGTCTTCGCGGGAGTCATGGCCGGCTTGGGATTGTCGGCACTTGACGGCACCATCGTCAACACCGCCCTTGCCACCATTGTTGGCGATCTTGGCGGCATCAAGTACTACGCCTGGGTCGGCACCGCATACATGCTCACCAGCACAACGGCCACACCACTGTTTGGAAAACTTTCCGACTTATATGGTCGACGCCGCTTATTCCAAATCGCGATTGTGACCTTCATTGTCGGTTCGGCTTTTTGCGGACTCGCACAATCGATGTGGCAACTAGTAGTCGCCCGCGGAATTCAAGGAATTGGCGGAGGCGGATTGTTTTCACTTTCGTTCGCCATTATCGGCGACGTCGTTCCACCGCGTGAACGTGGCAAGTACGTTGGCTTCATCACCAGTGTTTTCACGATCAGTAGCGTGCTCGGCCCGCTGATCGGAGGCGCAATTGTTGACAACACCTCGTGGCGCTGGATCTTCTTGGTCAACTTGCCCATCGGAATCATTGCCTTAATGATCACCAACAAGGCCTTGCGATTGCCTTTCACCCCATTGCAACGCAAAGTTGATTATGTCGGCGCAACACTGCTTGTTGTCTCAGTGTCATGTTTGATTCTTGGTCTGTCATGGACGGGCGGATCGTACGGTTGGTTCTCAGTGCCAACACTCGCGTTCTTCGCTGCGGCACTCGTCGTCGGCATTGCATTCTTTCGTTGGGAAATTCGAGCCGAAGAACCCATCGTTCCATTGCACTTAATGAAGATCGACGTCGTGCGGGTCATTGTGCCGCTGATGATTTTGGTCGGCGCTGTGTTCTACGGAGCTAACGCATTCATGCCCTTGTACCTGCAAGGTGTCACTGGCGTTTCAGCAACGAACTCGGGGCTGTTGCTCGTGCCGCTCGCAGTTGCTGTTGCTGGAGCCGCAACAATCATCGGACGTATCACCTCAAGAACTGGCTCCTACAAAATATGGCCCGCCGTTGGTGCAGCGCTGGCCTTAGTCGGATTCATCATGGCGTCACTTTTAGGTTCGACCCATGCGTATCTCTACCTTGCAATGACTGCGTCATTCTTTATCGGTGCCGGAATGGGCGCCCTCTTCCCCACCAGCACGCTTGCCGTACAAAACGCTGTTGAGCCGCACGAGATGGGAGCCGCTTCGTCGGTCGTCATCTTTGTTCGACAACTCGGTGGAGCGATTGGTCTCGCAATCTACGGAGCCATCTTTAACGCACAGTTGAATGGTCGAATTGATGAAAAGTTGATTCAGGCACCGCGCAACATCAAGGAACTTGATTCACCCATGCGCGAAGAAGCTTTAGATGTTTTCGCTCACGCCGTCACAACAGTTTTTCGCGCAGCGGTTCCCATTGTTGTGCTTTCGCTGATCGTGGCCATCTTCGTTCCGGGACGCCAACTTAAAGGTCGAGCACCAAGTCCCGAAGAAAAGGCTGCGCATTAAACCGCAATAGTTGGTGAACTCTTTTGACGAGTTTGCGCAAGCAGCAACAAGCCAAGGGATGCAAACACCATTCCTCCAACGAATGTTGATCGTTCACCGAACAATTCGCCGACGAGTCCAAGTGCTAAGCCGCCGATCACTCCACCGATCTCAAAGAAACTGGTGAAGCTCGAAACAATTTCAACGCGCTCGTTTTCATCGCTTCCTTCAACAGCCATCGCCAACAACGAGGGATAGAAGAACGAAACACCAAGCGCAAAGAAAATTGTGCCGAGCCAAATACCAAACTCATTACCAAGAACTGCAACCGATGTGACTCCACACAACAAGAACGACATCGCCATCACCACGCTGCGATGAAGTCCAATACGTTCGGGAGTCTTGGCTCCGAACAATCGCAAGAACAAGCACAGGATGCTGTAGAGCGCAAAGAATTGCGCCGAACCGCTGAGTCCGATTGATTTTGAAAACGTGGGAACGAATGACGTAAACGCAGTCCACGCAGCCATACCGACAGCCAAGATCGAGCCAGGCAATAGCGAACGCTTATGAAACCATGAGACTTTGCGGCGAATGCGTTCGGGGCGTTCACCAACAAAGGCCGGCGCCGTCAACGACACTAAGGCTGCAAGCACAGCTGCTCCTGCCGTCACAACAAACACTGCATTGAAGTGTCCGGCGTTGAGTCCGCGCGCTGATTCGGCAACGTCACCCATGACAAATTCGCCAATGATCGGCCCAACCGACAGTCCGCCAAAGACCGCAACCGACAAATAACTCGCTGCTTCGGCTTTGCGATTTTCGGGACTGAGTTCAACAACCAAAATTGCTGCACCAACAAATAGTGCAGCTTCACCAACACCCATCAGTGCGCGTAACGGCAAAATCTGCCATGCCTCATTAACGACCGTCAGTCCGAGAGCGGCCACAGTTGCCACCAACGAACCTGTGACCATCATCGTGCGGCGTCCCCATCGATTACCGACCCAAGTCAGCAGTGGACGAAACAAAACTGCCGAGCCGCTAAACACAACTCCGGCTGCGCCAATCATGGCTTCGCCGCTACCGAGACCGTTCTTAATGAAAACCGGCAATGTCGGAATCAAAATTCCGACACACAAGTAATAAGCAAATGTGGCCGCGGTAACTAACAAGAACCGCGGAGTCACCATTCGTTCGCTCAACCGGCTGACGGCTCCTTGGGCAAGCCCAGAACTCGTTCACCAACAATGTTGCGCTGGATCTGGCTGGTGCCACCCCAAATTGTTTCAGAGCGACTGAAGAAGAATGCCGACATCATCGGGCTCACGGGGTAACCCTCGCGACGCTTTTCGCGTGCAACACCAGGCCACGAACCAGTCTCGGGACCAGCATCGACCAACATGCCTTGTGCACCAAAGATGTCAAGCGCTAGCTCCATCGCAGCCTTGTGCATTTCTGACCAGAACATTTTGTTTGATGCACCAAGTGCCATCACACCAAAATCTTTTGAGTTATTCAAGGTTGCGGTCAATGAACGCAAACCGTTGATACGAAGAATCTGAATCTTGGTGTAGAACTGCATCAAACGTTGACGAATATCGTCTTGCTCGATGGTGCCATTCTCGGTTGCAACGCGCACCATCATCTTGTATTCCTCTTCGAAACGACGGTAGCCCGTTGTTGCGCTCATACCGCGTTCGAATGCGAGAGTTGAGTTGGTGACCTTCCATCCGTTGTTTGCGCCACCAACAACATTGTCCTTGGGGCAACGTGCATTGGTGAAGAACACTTCACAGAACTCGGCGGTTCCGTCGGGCTGAACAATTCCGCGAACTTCAACACCTTCTTGACGCATCGGCACTAACAGGTACGAAATACCTTTGTGCTTGGGTGCATCGGGATCGGTGCGGGTGAGCAAGAAGCAATAGTCGGCGTGGTGTCCGCCAGTGGTCCATACTTTTTGACCATTGATGATCCACTCATCACCATCAAGAACAGCAGACGTCTTGAGCGATGCCAAGTCGGAACCCGAGTTGGGCTCGCTGAATCCCTGACACCAACGAGTGGTGCCATTCATGATGTTGGGCAAGAACTCTTTCTTTTGTTCTTCGGTGCCCCACTGCAACAAGGTCGGTCCGACCAAAGTGTCACCAAAGAAGTCGGCGCGTAACGGCGCCTTCACAGCAGCAAATTCTTCGGACAACACGACGCCCTGCATCGTGGTGAGTCCCTTGCCGCCGTACTCCTTGGGCCAGGTCGCGCAAATCCAGCCACCAGCGAACAACTTCGACGGCCATTCATCAACGAACTTCTTGCGGGCTTCGCCCGTCAGTTCAAATCCGGGAGTTCCCCAAC
>JBIKOO010000180.1:0-4997 GCA_044358015.1 Ilumatobacteraceae bacterium | reverse complement strand
CCGATTCGCGCCGACATGATCTGCTGCGAACATTGCGCGAGCTTCCGACCGCGATGCGCACAGTGATCGATGCTCGGGCCAAGGTTGCTGAAGTTGCGCACAAATATGCGCCGTCAAAGCGGTATTGGGCAGTCGTTGGCAATGGGCCTAATGCAATTGCGGCCAACGAAGTGCGTATTAAGTTGAGCGAACTTTGCTACAAGAGCATTTCGTGCGACATCACTGAAGATAAGAAGCACATCGACTTGTCGTGTGAGCCGTTGATCTTGGTGTGTGCTGCTGGACTATCTGGAAGTACGGCTGACGACGTTGCCAAAGAAATCGCGATCTATCGAGCACATAAGGCGACACCCATCGTGATTGCGAGTGCATCAGAGTCTCGTTTCTCAAGTGCAGTTGCAGTCATTGATGTTCCCGATGTTGATCCAACGCTGGCTTTTGTGTTGAGTGCAGTCGTCGGACATCTTTTTGGTTACGAAGCTGCTCGGGCCATTGACGAACTGGCCCGCTCACTCCGTGAAGCTCGTGAAGTTGTTGAGTTTGCAGTTCTCCATAATGCCGACGGTGAATCAGTGTTGAAGGTAGTGCGCTCTGGATTAGTTATTGCCGCTGAGCGCTTCAACGAGACCTTGCGCGCCGGCACGTATGACGGTCATCTTGAGGCCAGCACTGCAGTGCGCTTGGCATCAATGCTTCGTGTCGTCCTTGATGCATCACCAGTTGAGGCGTACCAGAATGAAACTGGCAAAGTCGGTACGCCTTCAGCGCTCATCGACGACCTCACCTTGGCTTTGACTCGCGCGATTGAAGAACTCACTCGTCCCATTGATGCAATTAAACATCAGGCCAAGACGGTAACGGTCGGCATCAGCCGTAGTGACGAAGGTGTGATGGACCGTGCTCTCGTGCAAGAAGTTCTTGCGACGGGCGCAGGTCGTGATGTCTTGGCATATCGCACACTGAAGGTATTGGCCGATCTTGATCCAGCCGTCGAGGCAGTTGTTGGCTACACGCGTTACAGCATTGATGGTGACCCGTCGGGCACTCAGGCAACGATCTCCATTGTCGACCGCGGCGGACTATCACGTGATGTTCCGAGCCGAGTTGATCGCAATCCATCTTTGGTCGGTACCAAGCGTCGTGTCGCGAGTGAACGCGAAGTTTTGGTGGCTCGTGGTCGAAGTGACGGACGAACAGTGATCTTTATCCCTGAAGTCAAAGCCGGTCAGACAATCGGCATCACGTTGTTGCACGTACGTTTCTTTGATCGTCTCAATGCATCAGTGATGCGTGGAGTGCTGCAGGGTTATGACCGTCGTTACGACCGCTTGGTTGACTGGGTTTCAGAAACCGAAGGCGAAATGCGTGACGACTTGTTGAGCGAATTGTCGGTAGCAGATTTGTTGATCTTGCCGATCAGCGAAATGGCCGATCGCTGGCGTCGCGCTTCATCGTGAGAATGACTCGATGATTGTCGGTATCGGGGTAGATGCAGTTGAAATTGATCGCTTTCGTCGGTCGCTAGAACGCACCCCATCAATGAAGACTCGACTCTTCACACATGAAGAACTTGAGTACGTCGAACCGCAAATTGACCCAACTGCCTCGTTGGCCGCTCGCTTCGCGGCGCGTGAAGCAGTGATGAAAGCCATGGGTGTCGGGCTCGGTGCGTTTGAATTTCATGACGTGTGGGTGCAACGGGCTGATTCTGGGCGCCCAATGCTTGCGGTCACGGGTCGGGCAGAGCAGATCGCGAACGAACTTGGTGTCACTGACTGGCATCTCTCGATCACACATACCGACACCACGGCTATTGCCTATGTGATTGCTGTCCGGTCACTGCTGTAGACCAGTCTGTAAGGCATACGATCTAGTTATGCGCCCCGTGCTCACCCCGAAACAGATGCGCGTTCTTGACGCTGAAGCCATCACTGCGGGAACACCGGTTGATGTTTTGATTGGCCGTGCTGGTGCCGCTGTCGCCCGAGCTGCCAAGCGCATGATGGGCGGCTTGTACGGACGCACCGTCGTGGTCATCACCGGTAAAGGGAATAATGGTGCCGATGGCCGCGTGACCGCTCGATTGCTTGCCGATCAAGGAGTACGCGTGCATGTCATTGACGCCGAGCACATGCCGTTACGCCTACCCGTGAGTGACCTCATTATTGATGCCGCCTTCGGAACTGGTTTTCGTGGTGAATGGAGCCCGCCAACAACTAAAGGCGTTCCCGTTTTGGCAGTCGATATTCCGAGCGGAATTGATGGCCTGACCGGTCTCGCTGCACCCGATACATGGCAGGCGACTCGCACCGTCACCTTTGTGGCTTTGAAACCGGGCTTGTTATTGGGAGCGGGCCGAGCATTGTGTGGTGACGTTGAACTTGTTGATATCGGTATCAATCTCGGTATGGGCAACGTTGATATCAACGAAGTTGAACATAGCGATGTTTCCCAATGGGTCCCGCAACGCCCATTTGATTCACATAAATGGAAAGCGGCGTTGTACGCAGTCGCCGGAAGTTCGGGAATGATGGGCGCCGCCAATTTGTGTAGTGCGTCGGCAATGCGAGCAGGCGCTGGCATCGTGCACGTCGCGTCTCCGGGAATTGTGAGTGATCGAAGCACGTCAACCGAAATTGTGCGTCGCGCCCTACCCGCTTTGGGTTGGTCTCGTGAAGTACTTGATGACCTATCTCGTTTTAAAGCGATCGTCATCGGACCGGGACTTGGTCGTGATGAAGGAACTGTTAGTGAGGCACGACGCATCATTACTGGTGCACATATCCCGATGGTCATTGATGGCGACGGATTGTTCGCCGTTGCTTGGGGTGGCGAAGGTGCGCGCGACATCGTACGCTCGCGTGCGGCTGGCACAGTCTTAACTCCACACGATGGCGAGTACACCACACTTCTTGGTTATGCGCCATCACACGATCGCATTACGAGTGCTCGTCGTTTAGCGAGTGATACAAATTGTGTGTGCTTGTTAAAGGGAACCACAACTGTTGTTGCCGAACCTTCAGGCGAAGTCTTGATGGTGGCCAATGGTGATCAACGTTTGGCAACAGCCGGAACTGGCGATGTTTTGGCCGGAATCATCGGCGCATTGTTGGCCCAAGGAGTCGAACCATTCCACGCTGCGGCAAGTGGAGCCTGGATTCATGGATACGCCGCATCGTTGTTTACTGCTCATGAAGGTTTGATTGCCTCAGATTTGGTAGACCTCATCCCGTTGGCTTTGTCGCATATGCGACATGTTGGTTCACAGGACTGAAGATGGGCGCTCGAGCAGCTTGGATTGATATTGATCTGGATGCGGTGCGCCACAACGTCGGCTATCTGCGTTCATTGGTTGGCGAAGCCAAAGTCATGGTCGTGGTGAAAGCCAATGGTTACGGGCATGGTGCGGTTCAAGTTGCTGAAGCAGCGCTTGAAGCAGGAGCCCATGGGCTGTGTGTTGCCTTGGTTCAAGAAGGAATTGAACTACGGCGCGCCGGCATTGAAAGCCCAATTCTTGTTTTATCCGAGCAACCACTTGATCAAGTGGGAGACATTGTTGCTCATGGTCTGATCGCCACGGCATATTCAGTTTCGTTCATTGATGCGTTAGAACAAGAAGTGCGACTGCGCAATGTGGTTGGTCAAGAGGTACACCTCAAGATTGACACGGGTATGAATCGAGTCGGGTGTAAACCAAGCGATGCCGTTGAGTTAGGTGGGCGCATCATGGCTCGTTCTCCCGAACTTGTTTTGGGTGGTGTCTTCACACATCTAGCAAGTGCTGATGATCTTGATAGCGCTTTTACAGATCAACAAATTTCAAAGTTTGACACGACCGTTGATGCACTCAAGAAAGCCGGAGTTGAAACGGGTTGGATTCATATTGCTAATTCAGCCGGAGCGATTGGGCATAGCCGTTCACATCGCGACATGGTTCGCGTTGGGATTGCCATGTATGGCATCGCTCCAGATATTGCGATTGAGAATATGTGTTCCGATCTGCGTCCAGCGTTGTCGTTAAAGGCTCGAGTTTCATTTGTGAAACGAGTGACGGCTGGCGAGGGTGTTTCGTATGGTCAGCGTCACCATTTTGAAAATGCCACGACGGTAGCAACTGTTCCACTGGGTTATGCCGATGGCGTTCCACGAAGATTGTCGGCTGTTGGTGGAGAGGTCTTGATTGGTGGACGCCGTTGTCCGATCGTTGGAGTAGTCACGATGGATCAATTGATGGTTGATGTGGGCGATCACGCCGTCGCCGTTGGTGACGAGGTCGTGCTGATCGGAACTCAAGGTTCTGAGTCAATCTCGGCCAATGAATGGGGAAGTCGACTGGACACGATTGGTTACGAAATCGTTTGTGGCCTCTCGAACCGTCTCCCGCATCACTACCGTTAGGCTTTCGGGGTGATTTCGTTATCGATTCGCTCGCTTGCCGACACTCATGGTGTGGCTGCAGCATTGGCGCAATTAGTGCGCACGGGCGACATCATTGTTTTGGCTGGCGAAATGGGTGCGGGTAAAACGGCGTTCGCGCAAGGCTTTGGCGCGGCTCTCGGAGTTGACGAACCCATCACGAGTCCGACCTTTACCTTGGTGCACACCTACGACACCGGCCGCGTCACTTTGCATCATGCCGATCTGTACCGTCTCGACAAAATGTCTGAAGTTTCTGATCTCGCTCTTCATGAAATGGTTGATGGAGACGGAGTCATGCTCGTCGAGTGGGGAGACGTTGCATCCGAACTTTTGGGAGATCATCTTGAAGTATTCCTACGTCACAACACCGACCATACCGATGATGAACGATCAATCGTGATTCATAGTGTCGGTACCCAGTGGGCATCACGTCTTGAACGTTTGAAAACGGCTTTAACGTTATGGCTCGAGGATTAGAGCCATGTTGACTCTCGGAATTGAAACTGCAACCGAACGTGTGAGCGTCGCGCTTGGTGATCACGATGGTGTACTTGGTTCAATTGATATCACCCGTGGTC
>JBIKOO010000038.1:0-15876 GCA_044358015.1 Ilumatobacteraceae bacterium | reverse complement strand
TCAACACCATTGAATCTCGCCGATCAGATGGCGAAGCTGCTCGCGAACTTTTGGCGATGACCGAAGATGCGTCTGAAAAAGAGCAATTGAAAGTCGAGAAAGATTCGGCAGACGCCGATGTCGAGCGACTTGAAGAAGAACTGAAGGCATTGCTGTTGCCGAAAGACCCGAATGATGGCAAGCCCGTCATCATGGAAATTCGTGGTGCTGAAGGTGGCGAAGAAGCCAACCTGTTCGCCCGTGACCTCTATGAAATGTATGTGGCCTACGCGAGTCGTCGTGGTTGGAAAACCGAATCGCTATCGGTTGACCCCAGTGAAATGGGTGGGCTCAACCAGATCGTCTTCATGATTAAGGGTGACGACGCTTGGTCGCGTATGAAGTTTGAAGGTGGACCGCATCGTGTGCAGCGCGTTCCGGTGACTGAAAGTCAAGGACGTATTCATACATCATCGGCAACGGTGATGGTTTTGCCAGAGGCTGAAGAAGTTGATATTCATATTGACGAAAAAGATCTGCAGGTTGATGTGTATCGCGCGAGTGGTCCTGGTGGACAAGGGGTGAACACCACCGACTCGGCTGTGCGAATTACTCATAAGCCCACGGGTGTTGTGGTGACTATGCAAGACGAACGCAGCCAGTTGCAAAACAAGGCGCGTGCAATGACCGTATTGCGTTCACGATTGTTAAAGGCTGCTCAAGACGAACACGAAGCCAAGATGTCGGCCGAGCGTCGCTCACAGGTTGGCGGTGGCGGGCGCGGTGAGAAAATTCGCACCTACAACTACAAAGAAAATCGTCTGACTGACCACCGGATTGGTTTCACGATCTATTCGTTGAGTGATGTGTTGCAAGGCGATCTTGACGGTGTGATTGATGCGTTGGCAACTGATGAACGTTCGCGTCAGTTAGCTGGCGAAGAAGACTGATTCGATTAGTCATGGCTCGCGATACCAATGGTGCTGTGACTTGGCGAACATTGCTGAACGAAACGATTGAAGTATTGGGCGAACGACCCCAAGCCCGCTGGATCTGTGAAACCGCCTGCGGATTAGACGGCGATGAGTTTTTAGCCGAACTTGATGAGCCGGCAACCGAGCGAATGGTTGCGCAACTCGATGCGATGGTCGCGCGCTATCGGGCCGGTGAACCACTTGCGTATGTAATGGGTCATTGGTCGTTTCGCACGATTGAGTTGATGGTTGATCGGCGTGTGTTAATTCCACGACCCGAAACCGAAGTGGTTGCTGGTCGGGCACTTGAGTTGGCGCGAGGATTTGCTGATAGTCGACGCGTGGTTGATTTGGGAACCGGTTCGGGTGCAATCGGCTTATCGCTCGCTGCTGAATTGCCGTTGACCAACACCGAGATTTGGTTGACCGATTATTCAGTTGACGCCGTTGATGTGGCGCGGGCCAACGCGACGGGGCTCGGACGGGCAGCGGCCAATGTACGCGTGAACCATGGCTCGTGGTTTGATGCGCTACCAGTTGATGTGCGCGGCGATATTGACGTGGTTGTGAGTAATCCGCCGTACATCGCTGACGGTGATCCTGAAGTTGCTGAGTCGGTGCTTGAGTACGAACCACACTCGGCATTGTTTGCTGGCGACGATGGGCTTGATGATGTGCGAACTATTGCTCGTGATGCCCGTGATTGGTTGCGCAGTGGCGGATGGTTAGTGATGGAGATCGGTTATCAACAAGGTGAGGCAGTGAGAGAACTGCTTGAGGGCTTCGGCTTTGTTGATGTGGCGATTGCGAACGATCTCACTGGCCGACCGCGCATTGCCGAAGCCCGCAATCCGTAACCCGTAATGGTGGTTAGAGGGTGCGGCGCAAGAAATCGAGCTGGTGCAGCAGCAGGTTCTCGGCGACAACTGCTTGCGGAGTCATATGAGTAACTCCACTCAATGGCAACACTTCATGTGGCTTGCCCGCTGCCAATAATGCAGAAGAGAACTGCAATGTGTGAGCCGCGACAACATTGTCATCGGCGAGCCCGTGTACTAGCAACAATGGACGACTGAGTTTGTGGGCTTCGTTAATCAACGACGTTGTTTCATATGGAGCAGCATCAATTGCTGGGTTGCCTAAATAACGCTCGGTGTAGAACGTGTCGTACAAGCGCCATTCCGTCACTGGTGCACCGGCAACGGCCGAGTGAAAGACATCGGGGCGACGTAGAACAGCGAGTGCTGCCAAGTAGCCACCAAAACTCCAACCGCGAATAGCCACCCGATCAAGATCTAGTTCGGGGTGATCAGCGGCGACTGCGTGTAAAGCATCAACTTGATCTTCAATAACAACGGTTGCGAGATCGAGGTAAACCGAGCGCTCCCACTCGGTTCCTAATCCGGGCGTTCCGCGACCATCAACAACCAACACAGCAAAGCCTTGATCGGCAAACCATTGCGATGTGCAGTGGGCCGTATACGAATCAACAACGCGCTGCGCATGTGGGCCGCCGTACGGGTCCATCAGCACCGGCAACTTAGTTCCTGGCTTGATATCTCGCGGCAAAATGAGCGCGCACGGAATTTGACGTTTGCCGGCGCGAATGAATTGCACATTGGGTCGCACGAGGGCTTCTTCACTGAACGATGCAATGTTGTGTGTAGACGGCGACCCGTGAAGAGTTGTCGTGACAGTGGTGGTGGCACGCGTGAGAGAAGTACTTGCTCGCCTCACAACGCTGGTCGGTCCGCCGAGCGAAATTGAGTGCATGCCATCAAGAGGTGTCAAAGGTGTGAGTGAATCGCTGGTCCACCTCCACGCTGACAATGCCTCGGGCTGGGCAATCTCATTAGCCATAAACACAACAGCTTCGTTGGCAACAGAAACAACACTGTGCACATTGAGGGTGAGCGGAGTGACGGCTTTGCCATCAACGATGAGACGCTTGACTCCGTCACGATCATCAACGATCACCAAGTGGCCGTTATGCGTGAGTGCGGGTGTGCCTGGAATCAGATCGACCCATGAGGTGCTGGTTTGGCGACTGATCTCGGTTGTTGTTCCATCAGTTGCTGAGGCACGTAAAACCACAATTGTCTGTTGATCGCGCGAACACACTGACAATAAGAGTGAGTTATCGTCAATCCACTCAACGGTCGTGAGATAGGGAAAAGATTCAGCGTCCCACGTGATGGCAACTTGTGCCGAATCAATGACGTGGATGACATGAAGTGAAACCAGGGCATTATTTGTTCCGGCTGCGGGATAGCGGATAGCAGTGGGTTGGCGTTCGGGATGTGCAGGGTCGGCGATAAACCATTCGTCGATTGGTGACTCATCAACCCGACACGCCGCAATGTGATGACCCGATGGTGCCCACCAATAGCCGCGATAACGATTCATCTCTTCGGCAGCCACGAATTCGGCTGATCCCCACGAAACATGTTCGGGCTCGTTCAAGGTTGTCGGACCAACGAGTTCAAAATCTTCACCCGCAAGATCAACAACTCGCAAGGCTTTGCCGCTCACGTGAGCGATGCGGTCGCCAGTTGGCGCAATGCGCGGATCAAACACCGAACCAGTAGTCGCTACTTCACGAACTTCACGCGTGCGTAGGTCGCCACAAAACAATCTTCCCGACAACGTGCAAACAAATTGATGCACGTGGCGATCGGTGTTGAACGAAGTAATGCCGCCGGCACCTTCGCGTAAACGTTCACGTCGAGCGCGTTCTTCGGGCGGCAGGTTTTCGGCATCGGCTGCACCCAACAAAACCACGGGGTCGGCAACGAGTTTCTCGTGGCCTGATTCAACATCAAGAGACCACAGCTTGTTGACCGAATCAGATCCCGAGTCGCTGCGCAGAAACAAAACATGTTTGCCATCGGAAGACACGGCGATGTTGCGGGGTTCACCTAATGAAAGACGTTGCGTGCGCGCGTATTGCTGGGGGAACGAATCGGCGGTCATAACGAATCAGGAACCGTGGATCACTTCGGCATGACAAGAATTTTTGCGTGCTGTTCGGGATCACTGAGATCTTTAAAGGCTTGCGGCACACCATCAATGCCCACGCGACCAGTGATCAGTGGCGAGAGGTCAACTTTGCCTTCGGCGATGGCGGTGAGTGCATTGCCGAATTCGATGGGGGAGTACCCCAATACAAACTGCAGTGACAATTCTTTGCCGATGCCCAACATCGGGTGCATGTGATCTTCTTGCATACAGGCGCCAACAATCAGAATGCGTGCATCCTTGGGGGCCATGCGCATGGCCTGTTCGATCATTCCCGGAACTCCAACTGCTTCAAAGATCACGAGTGGCTTTTTGCCATCGATCTTGCGCCACGCTTCAATGGCCGGAACTTCGCGCGGATCAACAACAACATCGGCGCCAAGCAGTTCGGCAAGGGCACGACGACGGGGTGAAAAGTCAGCGCCAATGATTGGTCCGATACCGCGCATCTTGAGTTCGGCGATGCAGGCCAGGCCAACAGGTCCGAGACCAATGATGACCGCTGCATCACCTTGAGCGATACGACTTTTTTCAACGGCGTGTACTCCAACTGCCAATGGCTCGGTCATGGCAGCAAGTTCGGCCGACAGTCCATTGGGAACTTTGATGCTCATCATCTCGTTGATCACGATGCGTTCGCTGTATCCACCGGGGTACTTGTTGCTGAAGCCAATGCCGTGCACGCCTTGTTCATCAAATGTCACCGGAAAGCTGACAACGATGTCGCCCTGCTTCAGGTTGTTCACACCAGGGCCGACATCAAGAACTTCACAACAAAACTCGTGACCCATCACGGTGTCGCGATGTGGTTCGAACATGATCGGTGAACCGGGGTTCGGTGCTTGACCTTCAGCCATTTCGGCCGACAAGCGTCGACTTTCTTCGCCGTGTACGAGCATGTGCAGATCACTTCCGCAAATGCCACAAGCCAAAACTTTGGCGAGCACTTGCCCGCCACCCATGACGGGTTCGGGAATGTCGTCAACTCGAAGGGACCAATCTCGCATTACGGCAGCACGCATACCTAAACCCTAACCACCACAGGCGATCTGGTCGGGAAATGCTGAGGTTTTCTGCAACTCAGGCAGACCAGATCGGGGCTTAACGGCTGAAGTGGGCGATGGCCTCGGTCATGATGTCAAAGGCTTCTTGGGCATTGACAGTCATCAGGACCTCGCAATTGCCATCTTTGACTTCGCGAAGGTCGCGTTCGTCAATCACCGTCATGCCGCGCGTGTGCGTGCCAGTCAACTCAATCACAACGTGTGAGGTCTTGCGTGTGAACAGATGCGGGTGGGTCAACACCAAAATCGCCAGCGGGTCATGAACTGCGCCGCCGTCCATTCCGTAGTGGCGAGTCATATACATATTGGTGAAGAACTGCATAAGGTCACCGAGCACATTGGCCAACTGCCCGGGCATGGCTTTCACTTTGTCGATGCGTTCTTGCGTAGCGCGGAACTGATGTGTGACATGTAGACCAGCCATGATGAGCGGTCCGCCGTAGTTGTACACAATGTCGGCAGCTTCAGGGTCGACCCAAATATTGAACTCGGCCGATGTGGTGCGATTGCCAAATGTTCCGCCACCCATCAACGAAATGCCAGCAATGCGATCTCCTACATCGGGAGCAAGTCGCAGTGCCATCGCGATGTTGGTGAGAGGCCCGGTTGGAACAAGCCACACTCCTTCTGTTGCGCGACAAGTCTCGATGATGTACTCAACAGCGTTCTCGCTATCGATGGTGCTCGTTGGTGCGGGAAGATCGGCCCCATCAAGTCCACTTTCGCCGTGCACATACGTTGCATATTGCGGGGGAGCGACGAGCGGACGTATCGCGCCTTTGTGTACGGGTACATCAAGACCCAACAGATCTTTCATCACGAGGGTGTTGTACGTCGTTGATTCAATTGGTGCATTGCCTGACACTGTGGTGATACCCAACAAGTCGGTGTGGCGTGCAGCAACAACAATTGCTAACGCGTCATCGTGACCCGGATCGCAATCGAGAATGATTTTGGGCTTGTCCATGATGTCCGCCTTAACGAAATAGTTGTTGATTACTTAATGAGCAATGTGCCAGTTTCGTCGAGACGAACTGCGCGTCCGACCCATTCGCCTTCACACATTGCCTTCACCGTGTCGGCGTCTTCGCTAATACCCCACGCACGATTGCCATTGGGCAACAAGCACGGGGCAATCGCGCGTTCGGGATTACCGTCACGATCGTGCATGACGGTGTAGCCCTCAATGGTTGCAGGGCCCTCTGATGTTCCAATGTCAACAACGGTGCGACGTGGCAATGCATCAATTTGATCTTGCGGGTACGCATGCTTGAAACCGTTCGTTGGCGGCGTCGTTGAGTACACACCGAAAGCATGCTTGGTTGCGTAACCACCGTTACCCCACACCAAACCTTTTTCGCCGGGACGAGCGCGCAATTCACCAACAACAGTTGCCACTGCATGCATGACGTAGTTGTTCCATGGTCCACCAGCAAATGACAACCCGCCAGTGCGCGTGAGTTGACGATCGGTCGACAAACCAAGTGACGCTGCACCTAATTGCACAGCTGATGGGAAGCACGAATACAAATCAACAATGTCGATGTCGTTGATTGAAGTCTCGGCCAAATCAAGCGCCATCTTGCCGCCCAACTTGACGGCGGGCGTGTCGGCAAAGGTGTCGCGTTCGGAAACGTATCTGTGTTCGTGGCAATCGGTGCCAGCAATGGGGAAGACCCACTTGTCTTTCGAGATACCCATACGTTCGGCAGCAGCAACCGAACACATAATGATTGCTGCCGATTGATCAACATCATTGTTTGAGTTCATCACCTTGGTGTACGGCAAACCAATCATGCGGTTGCGCGGACCAGTCGTGATGATTTCTTCGGGAGTCATTGACTTGCGAATCCAGGCATACGGATTCGCTTCGGCAACCTTGCTGAAGTTTGACCACAACTTGCCAAGGTGCTGATTGTGCTCAGCGACCGAGCGACCAGACGCAGCACGAATTGCTGTTTCAAAGATTGGGTAAATCTGAATCGGTGCAACGATGCGACGTGACAATTCATATTCGTGATTCATCACGAGCTCTTCGCCCATGATGCGGGTGGGCTTGAGATCTTCGGGCACAACTGGCCACGGCAATTCAATCTCGGCAGCACGAGCGCGCTTGCGAGTACGTGATGTTTCGCCGCCACACAAAATCACCACATCAAAATCACCTGACTGAATTTCGAGTGCGGTTGCATTGATCAGCGATTGTGTGCTGTTACCGCCCATTGACGAGGCAACTGTTTCACGCGTTGTGATGCCAAGTTCTTCGGCGATGTAGCGCGCGGGGTCGCGATAGCGCCACGACAAGAAACTGACGACGCGAATTGAATCGGCATTCGGAACTGACGACAAGCCGGCATCTTTGGTGGCCTCGCGAATTGCGTTGGCAATGAAGGGGACAGGGGCCAAGGCTTCAAGCGGGTTGTCGATGCGCTGCAACTGTTGGCCGACGCCAACAATCACCGGTGTGCGGGGGTCCAAACTCATCGTTTCAACCTATCTAATGGGCTGTGTCATACCTAAGATGAAAGCCATGTCTGCCGTGACGTCCTCTGGACCACTTCGTATCGCTATCGGATCAGATCACGCCGGGTTTGATCTCAAACAACATCTCGTGGCGTTTTTGACCGCTGCCGGACACACGGTCGACGATCAAGGCACACACTCAACTGAAAGTTGCGATTATCCGCCGATCTGCGCAGGCGTAGGTCGCACCGTGCGCGACGGCAACGCCGACTTCGGCATTGTGATGGGTGGCAGCGGTCAAGGCGAACAGCTTGCGGCTAACAAAGTCCGCGGAGTTCGCGCCGCATTGTGCAACGACTTGTACACCGCCCGCATGGCTCGCCAACACAACGACGCCAACGTTTTGTCAATCGGCGCCCGCGTTGTGGGTATCGGCTTGGCTGAGGAAATTGTCACAACGTTCATATCAACTGCCTTTGAAGGCGGTCGTCACGCTCGCCGAGTGGCAATGTTGACTGAACTTGAAAACGAATTCTGACCCCGAGCGAGACCACCATGCCTTTTCCTTCTGATTCTGATCCCGATCTAGTTGTCGAAAACCTCATCAATGATGAGTTCGATCGTCAGATCAGTGGCCTGCAATTGATCGCCAGCGAAAACTTCACATCGCCCGCAGTCATGCGTGCGGTGGGCAGTGTGCTCACCAATAAGTACAGCGAGGGTTACCCGGGCAAGCGTTATTACGGTGGCAACCAAATCGTTGACTCAATCGAAGCACTAGCAATTGAACGCGTGAAAGCGTTGTTCGGTGCTGATCATGCAAACGTGCAACCGCACTCGGGCGCAAACGCAAATATGTGTGTATATCAAGCTCTTTTGAACCAAGGCGACACGGTTCTTGGTCTCAGCCTCGATCATGGTGGTCACCTCACGCACGGTTCGCCAGTGAACGCAAGCGGCAAGTTGTACAACTTCAAGTCCTACCAAACGACGCCCGGTGACGAGCGCATCGACATGGATCAAGTGCGCGATCTTGCACTCGAACATCGCCCGCGCATGATCGTTGCTGGCACAACCAGTTACCCGCGCCGTATTGATCCGGCACCGTTCAAAGAAATTGCCGACGAGGTTGGCGCGTACTTTATGTACGACGCCGCGCACTTGGCGGGTCTCATTGCAGGTGGCGCGTACCCCAACCCTGTTCCGTACGCCGACGTTGTTACTTTCACGACGCACAAAACGTTGCGTGGTCCACGCGGTGGTTGCATCTTGGCCAAGGCCGAGCACGCCGCTGCCATTGACAAGGCCGTGTTCCCGGGTTGGCAAGGCGGACCGCTCGAACACGTGATTGCCGGCAAGGCCATTGCATTCCGTGAAGCCGCATCGCCTGCTTTCAAGCAGTACGCCGCGCAAGTCGTTGCTAACGCTTCAGCTCTTGCCGAAGCTCTGGCTCAGAACGGTTTCCGTTTGGTCTCGGGCGGAACCGACTGCCACCTCATGGTCGTTGACTTACGTCCTTTTGACGCCGAAGTCACGGGTAAAGAAGCTCAAGCGGTACTCGACCTTGCGGGTATCACTCTCAACAAGAACACCGTCCCGGACGACCCGCGCAGCCCGTTCGTGACGTCCGGAGTACGTATCGGCACCCCATCGGTGACCACTCAAGGTATGAAAGAGCCCGAAATGGCTCAGATCGCCACTTTCATCGCTCGGGCCTTGCGCGGTCGCAACAATGCCGACGAAGTGGCCGCGGTCAAGGCCGAGGTCGCCGCCTTGTGTGCAGCGTTCCCGGCTTATCCAGCCCGCTGAAATACCCAACTGATCACTCAGTTGTCTGTTCCTGAACCCATTCGGGAATAGTCTCAAACCGTGCCCGATACCGCTGGCTATCTCTTCATAGGTGTGATCGCCGCACTCGTGACGTTTGTTTCGACACCCTTTGTGGTGAAGTTAGCGACGCGCATGAATTGGGTCGTCGAACCCGATGAACGTCGTGTGCACAAAGTGCCAACACCAGACGTGGGTGGCATTGCAATGTTCTTGGGTTTCATTGTTGCACTCGGAATCGCTTGGAAAATGGGGCGTTTTTCACCAGTTTTCGACAACAACTCCGAACCGCTCGGCGTTCTGCTCGCAGCAATTTTGATCTTTGCAACTGGGCTGATTGACGACATTCGCGAGATCTCAAGCCCAGCCAAAGTGACCGGCACTGTGATTGCCGGACTCGTGCTCGTGTACTTCGGCGCCACGATGTTCTATTTCCGAGTCCCGTTCTTGGACGTCTTTGTTTTGAGCAACGACTGGATTCCACTCATCACCATCTTGTGGCTTATGGGTATGAGCCAGGCCATCAACTTGATTGATGGCCTTGATGGACTCGCTGCTGGCATCGTGGCCATCGCCGCGGCTTCGTTCTTTTTGTACAGTCGCCGGCTCGACGACCTGGGTGCTCTGGCCCAACCCAATATGGGACCGCTGATTGCGATCATCGCTTTGGGTGTGTGCTTGGGCTTCTTGCCTCACAATTTCAATCCCGCCAAGATCTTCATGGGCGACAGCGGAGCGCTGTTCTTAGGACTGTTGATGGCGGTGTCGACGAGTGTGGTCGGGGGTCGCGCCGACCCCAACAGTCAGACCTACACCCCAGGTCAGACCTACTTTTTCTTGGCGCCACTCTTCATTCCGCTGTTTATTTTGGGCGTGCCGATTCTCGACACCTTGTTCGCCATCATTCGCCGAGCGGTCAATCGCCAAGGTGTGGCGACCGCCGACAAAGGCCACTTGCATCACCGCCTCATGAACCTGGGTCACGGGCAACGCCGCAGCGTGTTGATCTTGTGGCTCTGGACCACGATTCTGAGTGGATTCGTGTTGTATCCCATTTTCACAAAAGCACAAACGGCGTTGATTCCGATCGGCACGGCGGCCATCGCGCTCAGTCTCTACACGGTTTTGCACCCCGAAGTCCGCCGAGTTCGGCGCCAGTCGCGTGACGAAGTTGAACCAACGACTGAATTGCCCCGACCACCACAATCGCAGTAGATTGACAGGAGTTTGTGCGTGTTTTCACGAGCCTCCTGTTTGTGAAACCCACTGAATACCCCTCATGTCTGACACCACCCCCTCCACCACCTCAGCTGCTGCCAAGGCCAGTCCGACCGCAGTCACGCGTCGCCTCACGAGTGCTTTGGCCAAGGGCAATCGTTCGGGCAATGTCGACCAAGGCATGGGTCAAGGCATGGAAATGGCCCTCACCATCGCCGTTTTCATGGGAATTGGCTGGGGACTTGACGTCTGGCTCGATACTCAACCAGCTTTCATGATCGGTCTCGTGATCTTTTCGACCGTCGGTCAGTTCATCAAAATGTGGTTCATCTATGACGCCCGCATGAAGATGCTCGAAAACGAACGTCGCCAGTCCATGAATGCTCATCAGCAAGATTCATCATCAACAACTCAAGTTGACCCCGAAGTATGAGCAACGAACCCGCTTCACCCATGGTGACTCGCCTCGAAGGCGATGCTCCAGAAATCCAAGTTTCATTGGACATTTTGAAGCGTGGCGGCTATGTCGCTCCGATCATCATCGCGGTGTGTGCAGTTTTTGCCGGCATGGATGGAGCCATCAGCGCTCTATACGGCATGGCCATTGTGCTCGTCAATTTTTTGTTCGCCGCGGGCCTTGTGGCATTTACCGCACGAATTTCGCTCGGATTAATGATGGGCGCGGTACTTTTCGGCTATCTTGTGCGTCTCGGCTTAATCTTTTTAGCTGTGATTCTTGTCCGAGATGCCTCTTGGATTTCACTCACGGCTCTCGGATTGACCATTATTGTTACTCATCTAGGACTCCTCGTGTGGGAGATGCGCTTCGTTGCTGCATCCCTCGCATTTCCGGGGTTAAAGCCCCGCAAGTAATATCTAAGTTTCAGTACACCGCCTGCCCCTACACGCCTCACAAAGGAATAATCGAACGTGATCGCACTTGAGTTCCCGCCGATCAATGAGATCCTCCGTTGGAAAGATCTTTTCCCGACCTTCAACAAGATTGCTTTAATTGCTGTTGCTGCAGCTCTCATTGGCACCGTTGTTTTCTTGTTGGCTGGCCGTAAAGACGCCAAGGTTGCACCGAAGGGTGTCCGTAACTTCGCCGAGAGCATCGTTGAGTTCATCGAAAACGGAATCATCATGCAGACCATGGGCCGTGACGGTCTTGGTTGGACCCCGTTCTTGTTGAGCTTGTTCTCGTTCATCTACCTCTGCAACGTTCCCGGAATCATTCCGTTCTTGCAGATGCCCGCAACGGCCCGTATGGCCTTGCCGTTGTTCTTGTCGTTGCTCGTGTGGGTCGTGTTCATCGTGACCGGCTTTAAGCATCAGGGTCTGGCCTACATCAAGAACTCGTTGTTCCCACCCGGAGTTCCGAAGGCTCTTTACCTCTTGGTGACCCCGATCGAATTCATCTCAACTTTCTTGGTGCGCCCGTTCTCGCTCACCGTTCGACTTTTCGCCAACATGTTGGCCGGTCACATTTTGCTCGTGACCTTCGCATTGTTGTCCGAGGCCTTGTTCCAGGCTGAAGGCAACCCGGCGCTCATCCCAGTGGGTGTGTTGCCATTGTTCATGCTCATCTTCCTCACCGGATTCGAAGTGTTGGTGGCCTTCTTGCAGGCATACATCTTCACGATCTTGACTGCGGTGTACATCGGTGGAGCCGCTCACCCCGAGCACTGAGCCTGAAGTAAGACCAAGTTCGTTAGTCCTAAGTAAGTAATCACAATCTCAATCAACACTCAATCTCAATCAATACAAACAGGAGAACCCAAAATGGAAGCAATTGCTGCACTTGCTGCTTTGACCGGAGATGAAGCTAAGGCTGCATCAGCCGCCGGCTCAGCTGGTTTCGCTTACGGCCTCGCCGCAATCGGACCCGGCATCGGAATCGGCTACCTCGTCGGTAAGTCCGTCGAAGCTATGGCTCGCCAGCCAGAGGCTGCCGGCATGGTGCGTACCACCATGTTCCTCGGTATCGCCTTCACCGAAGCCCTTGCCCTCATCGGCTTCGTGGTCTTCATCCTCATCGGTCTCTGATCGTTACCTACAACCCACAAGGAGTTGACGTGCTGACAGCCGTCGTTATCCGCTCGGGTGAAGCACTCCAGGTTCGTCTCGTCTCTGCTGAAGAGGGTAAAGAGGTCGATCTGACGGAGTGTTCCTTCGAACCCGAAGCGTCTAATCCAACAGAATGTGGTCCTGGTCCCAGTCCCATCATCCCCGAGATGAAGGAACTGGCATGGGGCGCGGGCTCGTTTATTGTGTTCGCGCTACTCATGCGTTTCTTCCTCTTCCCGAGGCTGAAAAAGGGCATGGACTCGCGATACAACTCGATCCGCGAAGGTCACGAGAACGCTGATGCGACTCGTACCTCGGCTCGATCTGAAGTTGCACAGTACGACGCTGCCGTTGTGGCCGCGAAGGCTGAAGCAGCCAAGGTCGTCGATGCGGCTCGTGCCACTCTCGAAACCGAACGTCAGGCGGCAATCACTGCTGCTAATGCTCGTATCGCAACTCAGCGTGAAGCCGCTATGGCTGCTGCTGAAGCGGCTCGTGCAGCTGGTCGTTCGCAAGTCGAATCGGCAGTTGTCGAAGTGGTGAGTAGCGCTGTTGAAATCGCAACCGGTAAGCGTCCAGACGGCAGTGCGGTGTCACGTGCTGTTGCCGACGCGATGAGCGCGGGAGTTCGCTGATATGAGTCTTCTCTCCATCCTCGCAGCCGATCCGGCTGAGACCCATCACTGGCTCCTTCCCGAAACTGCCGAAATTATTTACGGTGGTATCGCTTCGGTTCTTGTTATCGGTGCTCTTGTCAAGTTTGCTGGACCGCAGTTCACCAAGTTCTTGAACGCTCGTACCGAGCGCATTCAAAAAGAACTTGATGCTTCGGCGAACGACTTGGCCACTGCGCAAACTGATGCTGCTGGTATTCGTCAAGCACTTGGTGACATCGCCGGCGAACGTGCTCGCTTGTTGGCTGATGCCAATACGCAAGCAGCAGCCGTGCTCACCGATGGTCGTGCACGCTTGACTGTTGAAATTGCCGAACTCGAAGCTCGTGCATCTGCCGACATCGAAACTGCTGCTGCCCGCGGTAGCGACGAACTACGCGCCGAAATTGGTCGCGTTGCTGCAATCGCTGTTGACGCGGTGTTGCCATCAGTTCTTGATGGTGCAACTCAGCAAGCTCTCGTTGAGAACTTCATCTCGAAAGTAGGTGCTTCACGATGAGTGACAATCGCATCGAAGGTTACGCACGAGCACTTTTTGAAATTGCTCGCGCTGAAGGAACCATTGACGAGGTCGAAGACGAATTGTTCCGCCTGGCTCGCACGCTCGAGTCAAGCGACGCACTTCGCAACGCTCTCACTGACGAAAAGATTCCCGTGGCTCGCCGCGAAGGAATTGTTGAAGATCTGTTAGGCGGCAAGGCCACTGGCACCACGGTGCAATTGGTTTCGATGGTTGTTGCAGGTGGACGCGGTCGCGATCTTCCCGCCATCATCGATCGTCTGGTCCAGCGTGCATCAAGCGCCAAGCAACTTGAAGTTGCTGAAGTGCGTAGTGCTGTTGAACTGACTGCTGATCAGCAAACTCGTCTCGCTGCCGCTTTGGCTAACGCCACTGGCAAGCAAGTCAACCTCAAAGTTGTTGTTGATCCCTCGGTGCTCGGCGGCATCGTGGCCACGGTGGGCGACACCGTGATTGACGGCAGCATCCGCACCCGCCTCGACAATGTGAAGGGTCGGCTCTAAGAGCCGCCTGAAAGAAACGGAACGAGAACGTCATGGCAGAACTAACACTGTCCGCAGCCGATATTGCATCGGCTATCAAAAAGAACCTCGAAGGCTTCACGCCATCGCTTGAAGCTCGCACCGTTGGTCGCGTCACTTCAGTCGGTGACGGTATTGCCAACATTTCGGGTCTGCCCGACTGTGCAGTGAACGAACTCCTCGAGTTCGAAGACGGCACCCGCGGTTTGGCATTGAACCTTGAAGAAGAATCAATTGGTTCAGTAGTACTCGGCGAATCAGATCGCATCGAAGAAGGTCAGACCGTCAAGGCAACCGGCGAAATTTTGTCGGTTCCTGTTGGTGAAGGCGTTCTTGGTCGCGTGGTGAACGCACTTGGCGAGCCCATCGACGGCAAGGGTCCGCTCGTTGGCGTTCAGCAGCGTCGTATGGAAATTCAGGCTCCCGGAATCATGGGCCGTAAGCCCGTGCACGAGCCGATGCAGACCGGTATCAAGTCGATCGACGCGATGACACCGATTGGTCGCGGTCAGCGCGAACTCATCATTGGTGACCGTAAGACCGGCAAGACCTCAATCGCAATCGACACCATCCTGAACCAAAAGGGACAAGGTGTGAAGTGCATCTATGTCGCTATTGGTCAGAAGGGTTCAACTGTCGCACAGACCGTTGAAACTCTTCGCCAGGCTGGCGCCCTTGAATACACCGTCGTCGTGGTGGCAACCGCCGCCGACTCGGCACCGTTCAAATACCTCGCACCGTACGCCGGTTGCGCCATGGGTCAGCACTGGATGGAAACTGGCCAGCACGCACTCATCGTGTATGACGACTTGTCAAAGCAGGCCGAGGCTTACCGTCAGATGGCATTGTTGTTGCGTCGCCCACCGGGCCGCGAAGCGTACCCTGGCGACGTTTTCTACTTGCACAGCCGTTTGCTCGAGCGTGCCGCGAAGTTGTCCGATGAAAACGGCGCTGGTTCATTGACGGCATTGCCGATCATTGAAACCAAGGCTGGCGACGTGTCGGCATACATTCCGACCAACGTGATTTCCATCACCGACGGTCAGGTGTATTTGCAAGACAACTTGTTCAAGTCTGGTGTGCGTCCCGCAGTTGACGTAGGTATCTCAGTGTCACGCGTAGGTAGCGCGGCACAGGTGCCTTCGATGAAGGGTGTTGCCGGTACTTTGAAGCTCGACCTCGCACAGTTCCGCGAACTCGAAGCATTCGCAACGTTCGGTTCTGAACTTGACGCCGTGTCAAAGGCACAGCTTGAGCGTGGTTACCGCCTCGTTGAATTGTTGAAGCAGCCGCTCAACAGCCCAATGTCAGTTGAAGAGCAAGTCGTGTCCATCTTCGCCGGCACCAAGGGTTACCTTGACGATGTACCGGTGGCTGATGTGCGTCGCTTCGAACTTGAATTGTTGGCTCACATGCGCAGCCGCCACGGTGCGTTGTTGAACGACCTTCGTACCAAGAAGATCGCTGACGATCTCGGTGTTGCAGTGCAGTCATTCAAAGATGGCTTCATGGCATCAGCTGCAGCAGCTCGCAAGGCTGCTGAAGCAGAGT
>JBIKOO010000096.1:0-5116 GCA_044358015.1 Ilumatobacteraceae bacterium | reverse complement strand
AACGACCATTCAACGCGTTGTCGCCCCATGTCGGCTTGGGGATCGGGAAATTTTGGTGACCGTAACAAGGTGAGTGCCAAAGCATTACCGCGTATGTCGTAACCACGCGGACCATCAGCCAAAATCGCAATGCCACAACCCGGCTCGCCAACATGCACATACCGATGCGCGCATACCTCAAACTTTGCAACGTCCCACGATGTGTTGTGATGTCGAGGACGACGCACATGACCAAATTGCGTTCCGCAGGTCGCCTCACGGGCCAAAACATTCGTCGGCAGGTTCATTTGAAGTCGATATTCAGATTCATTCCAATCAGCATCAAGTGCGATATCAAGACGTGACGCACCAGCAGCAAGCGACCAACGCACACGAAATTTTGAATGGGTGGTTGCAAAATCGGCAACAACCACGACTCGCAAATCTGACTGTGACTCAATGCGCGGAGCACCCACATTTTCCACAGGAATCGCTGGTGAATTGGCGTCGGCTAAATCAATATCCCAGGCGTCATATTCAGCCGGCGTGTCTTGCCGCAAGACAAATGAACTCACACGATTGTCACCCATCAATGATCGTCCCGTTTGACAATCAAGAAGTTGAACCATTTCACCGAGCTGATTCCAACAAACGCGAATACGTCCGTTGGTCACATCTAACTGGTCATTGGTTTGATCACAAACAACTGGACTCACTTGGACCGGCAGATCAGATGAGAAATTCTGAGTTCCCGATGTTGCAGGAACTTCGACCCACTGCGATTGACCATCAATGTCAACAACTCCGGAGATCGCCACTGGGGCCGGATTAAGTAACCATGTTGAACCATCAGTACGGGGACTCAGCACGGCATCTAGATGTTGAACGATTTCACTAGCGACTGCAGCATGCTCGGCTTCGGCATCGTCATGAACCCAGGCAATCGACGAGCCCGGAATGATGTCGTGGAATTGCTGGGTCAAAACCCGTTTCCACAGTCCGTCAATTTCGTCAACGTGTTGACCGACTGCCGCTGACCATATTTCAAGTTCATGCAGCAATCGTTCGCTGTTGCGATTGCCCTGTTTCGTGCCCAATTGAGAACTGTATGTACCCCGATGCTTTTCGAAATACATTTCACCGACCCATGTTTGAGCCTGATCTCCATATTCATTTTCGGCATCCGCAAAAAACTTGCGAATTGTTCCAAAGGAAACTTGGGGCACTCCCTCAAGATTGTTGGCTAACCTGCCACGATCAATCATGGTCTGAGTCGGACCGCCACCGCCGTCGCCGTGTCCGTACAAAACAAGCGAACGAGTTGCACCCACATGGTCAGCAAAGTTCTTTTCGGCAAAGCGCAATTGCGATGGTGTTAACAAGGCGTTGTACGTGTCAACGGGACTGAAGTGCGTAAACACTCTTGTCCCATCAATTCCCTCCCACCAAAAAGTGTGGTGCGGAAACTTGTTTGTTTCATTCCAACTTAGTTTTTGTGTAAAGAACCAACGCCCTCCGCCATGTTGAACGATCTGCGGAAGGGTTCCGGGATATCCGAAGTCGTCGGGCAGGAATGCTCCATCGCATCGCGCCCCAAACCATGAGTCAAAGGCCCGTTGCCCGTGGACCATTTGTCGTAACAGGCTTTCGCCAACCGGCAAATTGAGATCGGTTTCAACCCACATCCCACCGACTGGTTCCCATTGACCTGCTTTCACCAATTCAACAACTTCCGCAAAAATCTCGGGGGCTTCTTCTCGAACCCAGGCGTAATGCTGCGCCTGACTGTGACTAAATATGGCATCAGGGTTTTTCTTCAAGAGGTCAACGGCATTCGCGAAAGTCCGCACCGCCTTGCGGCGAGTTTCACGAATTGGCCATAGCCAAGCTGTGTCCAAGTGCGCGTGACCAGCCGCAACGATGTGATGCGAAGTACCTCGTGACTCGCTAATGAGAACAGCCTTCAGTTCAGCCAACGCCGACGATGCCGTTTCTGAAACCGCGTTGACGTTCAGCGCGTTACCCGCTCGCTCAAGTGCAGCAAACATTCGTGCTCGCTGCGATGAACTTTCCTCAAGATCTATCGTTAGATCAATCGCAGTATGCAACGCGACAGCTAAATCGTGCACGCCTTGGTCAAAAACGGCAAGTTCGGCCCGCCGCAGTTGATACAAGGGGGCATTACCCGATGTTGCTGGGTCGCCCAATGGAGTCGGCCCATAACCAAATGCATGGCCAGCAATGATCGGGGTTGCAGCGGCCTCAACCCACAACTCAATAACTTCTCCGGCGGCACTAGAACCTAGATGAACAAGCCGACGATCTGGTTGGACAGCCTGCACAATTTTCCCGTGACGGTACGCCAAGCCTTCGACTTGGAATCCATCGCCTCGTCCGTTAAAACCAAGATCAATCGCTGCGACTAAAGGTTGCCCAGCGAGGTTCGCGGGAACTGTCGCCACCAATTTGAACCAGACGGTATGCCAGGCCTTACCCCATCTCGTTCCGATAGCAAAAGGTGACAACGAAAGAGCAGTCGCTTTTTCATATGAAACAGTCTCAAATATTTCTTCTGATGCGAAAACTTCAAACGACAATGAACTGTGGGCCACACATGGCTGAACGCGCTGATCAAGCAAACGTCGCGCTCGTTGCATCGCTGGTGCAGTTACTCGATGAGCCATAGCGTCTTCCCTTACAGCGTCGGCAGAGTGCCAATAGTCGGTTGAGCGAGACGCATACTCGCATCAAACCCTGATTCAAACGGCAACCATCCGTTGCGGTCGGGCCAGACCAACTGCAACATGTCACCGACTTTTCCACGGTTCCATTTCACTCCAGTTGTAAAAAGATGCGCGTTGGCGATGACATCAACAGTTGAAAAAACGCAACGCAGTTCGTTATCAAGTAGACCGACGAGCGGCACATCGCGAGGAATCTCAACACCCGATGTCACTTGTTCAATCACGAGGTCGATGAGCCCTTTCGCGGCTACGGGGGCGAGACCAAAAATGACGATGTCCGGAAACGAAAAAGACTCATTGAGACCAATGGTGTAGGCGTAACCAGGCATCGGCGGGTCTGAATCGGGCACCGCAGCGACTGGCTCAAGAGCCCAGCCGTTGGTCTCAATCATCCACTCAATCTTTTCGGCGTGAGGAATCTTGAAATCGGGAAGTTCAATGTTTTCTGGCACACAAATAGAGTGCCACACCGTCAGCCCAATTGACCCAATTGCGATACCGTAAGTTGCGATGTATCGCTTCCTTTTCCGCCCAAAGTGGATCGCCTTTCACCTGCTGTGCATTTTTGGAGTCGTGTTAATGGTCTATTTGTCTTTGTGGCAGTTCAATCGCTTGGACGACCGCAAGGCCTTCAACCGCGAGGTCATGGAGCGCTCAAGTCAAAGTGTTGTTGATGTCAGCACCCTGGATGTTTCAGATGCAGCAGCAGTCCAATGGCGACTGGCTGGCGCCAAGGGGACGTACCTCGTTGACGAGCAGGTCCTGATCGTCAATCGCAGTCAAGGTGGCGTCGCTGGAATGAATGTGTTGACTCCCCTGCTCCTTGATGATGGGCGAGCCATCATTATCAATCGAGGTTTCATTGCGCTCTCCGGCACCCCTCCAGTTGCACCCTCAGGTGTGGTCAAAGTGGTCGGCGTGCTGCGATCGACCGAAGGCCGTACAACGGGTCAAGCACGAGAAGCCAGCGGCGAACTCGCAGAATTCTTCCGTCTTGATATCGCTCGTCTCCAACAACAAATCGAACCAGAACTTCTCAACGTTGCTCTTGTCGCTCAAGTTTCAGAGCCCGCTGATAGTTCAACGCTATTACCGGTCAGCCCCCCTGAACTTTCTGAAGGTTCCCATCTGTCATACGCAATTCAATGGTTGATTTTCGCAACCGCAGTCATTGTTGGCTGGGTACTTGCGGTTCGCAAATCAATTGCTAGCCGCGCTCAATCTGTGCCATCCGCCTGAATTGCTCCACGACATCGGGGCTTTGATGATTCGGATTAAGCGACCGGTAAGCGGTTTCAATATTGACACTGATTCGCCCAGCTTCTCCCCAACTAGCAAATGACGATCCAGTCGCCGACATCTCTCGAGCGATATCGCGCGCTGCATCAAAAGCATCCATCCCCGATTCATATCGAGCGACGGCACCTTGCTCAATAAACGACAGATAATCACGCACCTGGACGATGCCTTGCTTGTCGGTGACCGGACCATGTCCGGGAACCACAGTGTCAATATCCATTCCGAGCATGAGATCACATGCCGAAATCCAATTTGATAGTGGCCCAGCCCACACGATGGGCGTACCACCAATAAACAAAACATCACCTGTGTACACAGTTCGAGCATCTGGCACGTAAGCAATGACATCGCCCTTGGTATGCGCCGGACCAACTTCAATGAGCTCAATCACTCGCCCTCCCACTTCAACGTCAAGTCGCACGTCAAAAGTTCGGGTCGGCAATTTCATCGTGATGTCAGCAAATTCAAATGCCCCAAAGAAACTGCGGAATAACTCGCCAATTTCGCCAGGAGCAGCATTCAGCGCCGCCAACATCTCTGGGGGAACTTCGGTCATTTCATGGGCCGCGGCCGTTGAAGCAATGATTTCGGCACCAGCGACGAGTTCATTGCCATAACAGTGATCGCCATTGGCATGAGTGTTAACCAGCGACCGAATTGGCGCCGACCGCGTAAACGGTGTCAGCGAGTCGAGCATTTGCTGAGTCAATTTCAGATCAAACAATGTGTCGACGAGCAAAGATGCTCCGTCACCGACCACTAGGCCAGCGTTACTCCAACCCCAACTTCCGTCGGGTTGCACATAGGCCAAGCAACCATCCGACAGTTCAACCAGTTCAGGAGGATTCGGCCGACCCGTCATACTCTTCTACCTTCCCCGTCGGGCCACACCAGCGACACGACACTGATTCCAAATCATCGAGGAGAACCTTCTCATCCTCAATCGCCAACTCACCACCAGTTGTGTAGTGATAATAAGCCGAGGTACGAGTCGTGCGCACAACATCAAAACGGGTCAAGTTGCCACACAACGTGCAGCGATAACGAATAGACATACTGCGAGCGTAGGGCAATCAACCAAATCCCTAACATTC
>JBIKOO010000084.1:0-6183 GCA_044358015.1 Ilumatobacteraceae bacterium | reverse complement strand
GAACCCGTGATTGGGCAAGGTTTCAGTGTGCCGTTTCACTGAAGTGGAGACCAGAGTTGCTCCGTGAGTTATTAAATGAACCACGTCCATTGCTGAGTGAGATTTCTCGTTGTGGATCAAATCTCACCTTGGACGCTGATTCAACAGCGACCAAGGTTCTTGCGGCGATTCAAGAAGTCCTCAATTAGGCGCTTGGTGTTGTTGCTGGAATGGTTGGCGGAGTCGTGCTCTTGCAGGCGTCAAGGGGTTTGATGACAGGAAATGGGTTGACTGCTGCGCCACCACCTGGGTGATATTCAAAATGTAAGTGGGGAGTTGAACTGCTGCCCGTACTTCCGACGTAACCAATCACTTGGCCAGCGACGACGGTGGCGCCGAGTCCTGCGCCGTCGGCAAATGCTGACAAATGCGCATAGTGAAAATATGTTCCGTCGGCCGCGGTGAGACGAACTGCATTTCCTCCGAGCGAACCAGGGCGATCAAGGAAAATTCTCGTAATTGTTCCATTGGCTACTGCGTAGAGAGGTGTTCCCGATTTGGCGATGATGTCAACTCCTTCATGACGTCGACCTCCTGATCGCGGGGCCTGCCAAGTGTCGGCAAACCAACATGGGCCGAGTACTGGAAACACCGTGGGGAGTGTCGCCGAAGCACTGGGAGTAGTAGTTGTCGCCGTCGGGCTTGTCGTCGTAGTTGTTGTGGTAGTTGACGGGTTCGTAGCCGGTGTCGATAATCCTGCAACAAAACCGACGTAGATAGCGCTGCGGAGGTCAAGGACGCCAGTGGCCTTAAGTCCCTGAGCTTTTTGAAATGCTGTGATTGAGTTTTTTGTGGCTGCTCCGAATCTTCCATCGGCGCCTCCTTTAACTGTCACTCCGGCAGTGAGCAAAGCATTTTGTAATGCCTTCACGGCGTCGCCGGTGTCTCCCATTTTTGGAAGAACTGGAGCAGGGGACAAGCCAAGTAGTTGAGCAGTGAGTTGATCAACGATGCCCGTCGCCGCGATGCGCATATTTAGTTGAAATGTGGTGACCGCGGCCGTTGTGGCACGACCAAATCGTCCGTCGGCGCCACCTCGAACAGTGATGCCAGAAGCAATGAGAGCTTTCTGGAGAGTTTTCACTGCATCGCTGAAATCGCCGACGACGGGGAACTGGCTCGGTGTGGTCGGCACGGTAGTCGTACGAGCGGCCATCGTTGTCGTTGTCGTGGTAGTTGTCGCTGTCGTTGTCGCAGTCGTTGTCGTTGCACTTCCATCAACAATGCCGAGGGCGATTGCTGTTGTGATATCAACAATGCCAGTTGCCGTTAGCCCACGGTTGGTCTGAAACGTTGTCACTGCAGCAGTTGTACCCGCACCAAAGATTCCGTCAACTCCGCCGCGCACTGTGATGGAGGCTCGGGTCAATGCCTGTTGCAGAGTGGTGACGAGCGCCCCACGTTGGCCTCTCTTCGGAAGGGTGGGCGATGGTGCAAGGCCGAGAAGGAATGCGGTTGTGGAGTTGACTTCACCAGAGGCGATGAGTCCCTTCGATGATTGAAAGGTTTTGACCGCGGACAGAGTTCCCTGACCAAAGACCCCGTCGACTCCACCGCTCACCGCGATGCCCTGGGCAGTGAGTGCTTGTTGGAGAGCGCGCACTGCTTGACCCTTGTCGCCAAGTCGCGGCAGGCTTGATGTCTTCTTTGACGAGGCGAAATTCTGGTCAACTGAAGTTTTGGGTGCTACGTACGCTGCTGATGCACTGCCGACAGTGGGTATAGCCAAAGCCACGAAAATTGCGCCGACGGCTATGGCGGTCCGGGTCCAGTTCCGCTGGTTGACACGAGGCGGCGTCAGATGGTGAACGATGAGCACCTTTGGGTATCGGCGCGCCACCGCCCCCAACTTGAGGACTTCGTCAACATTTTTGGGCGGGTTCGGGTTCGGCTCACCACATCAGGAGGGATGTGAACGAAATTTTCTTAAAAAGTGGTGAAAAAAGGGGTGAAGTGGTTGACAAAGGGGGTCATTGGGGTGCAAAGTGGAGGACATAGGGGAAATGTGGAGGCAGAAACCACATTTCTTCGGTCATGTATCGAAGGCAGAGGGGTAGATCAGTGGAAGGTTTCGTTGGAAGGTATGAGCGCCAGCTCGACCCCAAGGGTCGAGTCGCGCTGCCAGCGACCTTCCGAAACCGTCTGGAACCCCGCTGTTACTTGGTCCTTGGGCAGGACAAATGCATCAGCGTGGTCACTGTCGCCGAGTCGTTGGCCTGGGCTGATGAAATGACTCAGGCCGTCAAGCGCGGCGAAAAGACTCGGGCCGAATTACGAGCGATGGCCGCCAACATGGTTGAAGTCCAAGTTGATGGTCAAGGTCGGATCACCTTGGACGAAAATCTGCGCCAATTCGCTGGTCTCAGCGCTGGCTCGAAAGTCGTTGTCTCAGGTGCTTTTGACTCGGTCGAAATTTGGGAGCCGACTCGCTTCGCCCGGATGTTGGCAGCTGGTGAAGGCGTGATCGCTGGAGATGACGCGTAATGTCTATGGCCTCCGCGACTTTCTCGCACGACCCAGTGATGGTTCGTGAAATCACCGAACTTTTCGCCAACGTCCCAGATGGTGTTGTGCTTGACGCGACACTAGGTGGTGCTGGCCATACCACAGCCCTACTGAATGCTCATCCCGGACTTCGCGTGCTTGGACTCGATCGAGATCCAGCAGCGCTCGAAGCATCACGCGCTCGTTTGGCGCCATACGGAGATCGTGCGATGTTGCAGCATCGTCGATTCGATGACCTCGATGCGGCGATGTCAGAAGCTGGCATTGATGAGTTATCGGGTGCCCTATTTGATCTCGGCGTCTCATCACATCAATTCGATAGTGGTGAACGGGGATTTTCGTATCGTCATGACGCTCCGCTCGATATGCGGATGGACACAACCGAACCTACGACCGCGGCCGACGTTGTGAATCAAGCATCAGAAGGTGAAATTGCCCATCTGTTACGTGAATACTCTGATGAAAAGTTTGCTGGTCGCATCGCCCGCGCGATTGTGTCGGCACGCCCGATTCACACAACTGCTGAACTTGCTGACATCGTTGCCTCGGCAATTCCTGCTCCAGCTCGTCGCCGTGGTGGACATCCAGCAAAGCGCACCTTCCAGGCTTTACGGATATCTCTCAACAAAGAACTAGAGATTCTTCCGAATGCCATTGATTCAGCAGTGCGCCGTACGCGCAGTGGCGGCCGAGTAGCGGTCTTGTCGTATCACTCTGGCGAGGATCGCATCATTAAGGCTCGTTTCAAGCAACACGCCACCGGTGGCTGCGAATGCCCTAGTCATCTTCCATGTGGATGCGGAGCGCTGAGCACAGTGCGTTTAGTGCGAGTGGCATCGAAGCCTTCAGCCGAAGAGCAATTAAACAATCCGCGCAGCACTTCAGCTCGCCTTCGCGTGGCCGAGGTAATTTGATGGCTCGCTCAGTCAAGATTGCGCGATCGGCTCCACCAGCCAAAGTTGCTCTACAACGCAAAAAGGTGACGACACGCACCGCTCAACAGCGTCGCGTTCAGGGCTCACCAAAGGTTCGGGCAGTCCCGCATGCAGCGGTGAGCACACGAAGTCGTCGTCTAGTTATTGCTGGGCTCCTGGTTTCATTCTTGGCGATCGCCATGATGCTGTTGGTCGTTGTCTTCCAAACTCGTATCGCTGAGACACAACTCAATATTGATGAAATTGAGTCGCAGATTGCCGCTGAACGTGATCGTTACGACGCATTGCGACTTGAACGATCAAGCCTTCGCGAGCCTTCGCGTTTGGTATCCGAGGCAACAGCGATGGGAATGGTTCCTGGTAATGGCACCGATTTCATTTCAGTAGATCCGTTGACCATTGCCCAAGTGTTGGTTTCAACAGGTGGGGTAGATCCCGAACTCCTCTCAGTGTCACATGATCCGCTCGTGAACTATGGAGCGGTGAAGTCAACGATTGGAGATCGCCCATGACCCCGCGCAAGCCAGCTCCGAGTCGAACGAAACGCTCATCAACGGCAAAAAATCCACCGGTCTCGTCGCGTCGTGCGTCATCATCACGTTCAAATGGATCGCGTTCGGCACGTTCAACTACTTCACGTTCAACTACTTCACGTTCGTCGAAGTCAACAGCATCGCGTCAGCGGAAAAAAACTGGTTCATCGTTTTTATCATCACGTCTGGCGCCACAAGATGTTCATCAAGCCAAGGTATGGCGCATTGGCGCAGTGCGTCGGCGCTTTCGTTGGTTTGCCGGAATAACTGCCTCATTGTTGGTGGCATTGATTGCCTGGAGCGTCAGCGTCCAAGTTGTCAAAGGCAGCAAACTGCGCGCTTACGGCGTAGATCAGCGCGAGTCAAATATCAAAATTCCTGCCGCCCGAGGAACCATTTTTGATCGCGATGGAAATGAAATGGCAATTACCGTTCCAGCGTTGTCTCTTTATGCCGACCCGCGCGCAGTGATTGACCCAACTGCAACTGCCCATGTCCTTGGTCAGATGCTTGGATTTGATGCCACTGCCGAAGCCGAATTGGCCACGAAGTTGGCGAATCAAAAGCAATCGTTTGTGTACATCCAGCGTTTTGTTGATCAAGATGTTGCGGACGCAGTGCTCTCCTTAAACCTTTCTGGGGTTGACGGAGTGAGCGAACCGAAGCGAGTTCAAGTTGCTGGTGGCTTGGCTGCAAACATCATCGGTCGCACCGATCCATTCGGGACGGGAGCGACAGGCCTTGAACTGCAGTACGACAAGGTGCTGACCGGTATCGATGGCGAAATGGTCAAGCAAGCATCACGTGGTCGCAGTCTGCCTGGGACAAGTCACATCATTGCTCAGGCCCGACCCGGAACCGATCTAGTACTAACGGTTGATCGCTCAATGCAATTCCAAACTGAACAAGCTCTTCTGTCTCGAGTCAATGAATTGTCCGCAAAGGGTGGCAACGCAATCATTCTTGACTCAAAAACTGGAGAAGTTTTGTCAATCGCGAGTGTGCAACGCGGTGACGATGGAGTAGCGGCAATCACGTCGGGTAACTTGGCCGCAGTTGAGGCCTATGAGCCCGGATCGGTGGCAAAAGTTTTCAGCGTTGCGGCCACGATTGATTCTGGCGCTGCTACCCCCGAGCGTGTGTACGAAGTTGCAGGTACGCACACTTTTGATAAGGACACAAAATTTGAATACACGATTCAAGACGCGTTCCCACACGATCTTGAGCCAATGACCCTGCGAAGCATCTTGGTTCGATCCTCAAATATCGGAACAATGATGGCTGCGAGCGAGTTAGGGTCGCCCAAACTTCACGATTATTTGTCTAGTTTCGGATTCGGAAAGTTGTCTGAACTTGAATTCCCCGGTGAAAGTGCTGGAATTCTGAAAGCCCCCCAAGATTGGAAGGGTTCGCAGAACGGCACCATCGCCTATGGATATGGATTCTCATCAACTTCGTTGCAGTTGGTGTCGGCAGTGAACGCAGTTGCAAACGGTGGGGTATATGTCTCACCTAAATTCGTTCGAGCAACGATTGATGAAAAAGGTTCGAAGTGGGAAACTCCATCTGGCTCATCGCACCGTGTGATCTCTGAAGAATCAGCTGCGACGATGACAGAAATGTTGACGGGCGTGGTGTGCGAAGGTACAGGAACACGCGCTCAAGTCGGCGGTATTTCGGTTGCTGGAAAAACTGGAACCGGATACAAGATCCAGTCAAACGGAACCTATAAGAGTGATGACGGACTTCGTTCGTATTTTGCAACCTTCGTTGGGTACTTCCCAGCAAAAGATCCCGCCGTGACCATCCTTGTTTCAATTGACGAACCAGACCGATCAAGTCGCGACCGCTTTGGTGGCACGGCAGCAGCGCCGGTTTTTGCAAGTTTGGCGGAAGTAGCTATTCAAGAACTCTCGATTCAGCCAACACCAGGCGACACTGGCTGTCCCGTAGGCGGCTGATGATGTCTCAACGTCGGGTAGGAGAGATGATGAGCGCGTGCGCGGCTTCCGCTCCCCGTTTATTGAAGGGTGATGCTGATGTTGTGGTCAGTTCGCTCACTCACGACTCTCGTCAGGTGCGCGTCGGTTCATTGTTCTGCTGTATCAAGGGTGAAAAGTTCGATGGGCATGACTTTGCGGCGGCAGCGGTTGAACGCGGAGCGGTGGCTT
>JBIKOO010000060.1:0-10026 GCA_044358015.1 Ilumatobacteraceae bacterium | reverse complement strand
GTGGTCAGTTCGCTCACTCACGACTCTCGTCAGGTGCGCGTCGGTTCATTGTTCTGCTGTATCAAGGGTGAAAAGTTCGATGGGCATGACTTTGCGGCGGCAGCGGTTGAACGCGGAGCGGTGGCTTTGCTCGTCCAGCACGAAATTTCCAATATTCCAGTAACGATTCCTCAAATTATTGTGGATGACCCCCGAGCCTGTGTCGGCTTCGCCGCGACAGAGTTGTATGGCAATCCTTCACGCCATCTGTCGCTGGTGGGGATTACCGGTACAAACGGTAAAACGACGACAGCACATTTGCTCGCCTCAATCATGAAAGCTTCGGGTCTGCAAACTGAAGTGATAGGTACATTAAGCGGTACCTTCACCACCCCCGAAGCGCCAGACCTACAACGCAGTTTTTCCGAGATGCTTGCGCACGGTACGCGTGCGGTAGCGATGGAAGTTTCATCTCACGCGCTGTCACTCGGTCGAGTCAATGGGACACGATTTGCAGCAAGTGTGTTTACCAACTTAGGTCGCGATCATTTGGATTTTCACGGTTCGGAAGAAAACTATTTCCAGTCTAAGGCTCGGCTATTTACTCAGGACTTCACATCAGTTGGTGTCATAAATGCTGATGATGTCTATGGGCAGAGACTTTTGAATGAGTCAACCATACCCATGACTTCATTTTCTAGAGATGATGTTGACGACCTGCAGGTCTCTGCGACAACTCACCAGTATTCCTGGAGGGGTCGCACGATCCGTGTGGGAATCGGCGGCACGGTCAATGTGATGAATTCATTGGCTGCGGCCACTGCCGCGCGTGAAATTGGCATCAGTCTTGATGACATCGTGCTTGGTCTTGAATCGGCTCCAGCGGTGCCAGGGCGTTTTGAAAAAGTGGAAGCCGGTCAAGATTTCGTTGTGCTCGTTGACTTTGCGCATACTCCTGATGGACTTGCTGAAGTTTTGCGATCGGTGCGGGCTTCGTCACCTGATTCTCGCGTCATCTTGGTCTTTGGCTGTGGTGGAGACCGCGACAAGATGAAACGTCCTTTAATGGGCGAAATAGCGGTGTCATTAGCAGATGTTGTCATCGTGACATCGGACAATCCCCGATCTGAAGACCCAGAGGCGATTATGTCTTCAATCATCGCCGGCATTCCTGATCACATGCGTCATCGCTTGTTGTCCACTGATGTTGATCGTCGACGAGCTATTCAGCGAGCAATCAACATTGCGCGTACAGGAGATGTTGTTTTGATCGCAGGTAAAGGCCATGAAGTGACTCAAACCATCGGTGCCGAGAGCTATCCGTTTGATGATCGCATGGTCGCATTAGAAATGTTGAGGAGTGTCGCATGATCGCCGTCATGATTGCTGGAGCGACAGCCATGTTCTTCTCATTGTTGGGAAGCCGATTTCTGATTTCGTTCTTCCGTGATCGCGGAAAAGGTCAACCAATTCTGGGCAAAGAAGACCATGGCCCTGAGCATCATCAAAAGAAGTCAGGAACACCCACGATGGGTGGATTGGCGATTGTGTCCGCAGCAATGATTGGTTGGGTTGCCGCTCACTTGCGCGACGGGTTGGCATTTTCAAACCAAGCCCTCATTATTTGGGTTGGAATTCTGGTGATGGCTGGCATGGGTCTCTTGGACGATGTCATCAAAGTCAATAAAGGTCATAACCGCGGAATCTTCTGGAAGAAGAAGGGCTACATCACATTTGCCATGGCGTGTGGCATCACGTGGTGGCTCGCCGCGGCGACGGACATTTCGGAAACTCTTTCATTCACTCGTTTTGATTTACCAGGTTGGCAAATTCCTTGGTGGCTGTGGGTGGTGTGGACTGCGTGCATGATGTGGGCAACGACAAATGCCGTGAATGTCACCGACGGACTTGATGGTTTGGCAGGAGGATCAGCGCTCTTTGGATTCTTGGCCTTCACAATCATCGGTTACTGGTCTTTTCGAAACCCCGAGTTGTACGGAGTGCTTGCTGGCGGAACCGTGAACCCCCTTGACTTGGCCGTACTTTCAGCAGCATTCGCCGGAGCTTGTGGCGGGTTTCTGTGGTGGAACGCGGCCCCCGCCAAAATCTTCATGGGAGATGTCGGTGCACTCGGAATTGGAGCCGCGCTTGGACTGTTAGCAGTAGCGACGAATACACACTTCTTGCTGCCGCTGATTTGTGGCGTCAATGTCATGGAGGCCGGCTCGGTCGCCATTCAAATGGTGATCTTCAAAGCCTCTGGTCGTACGCGCCGTTTCTTCCGAATGACTCCGATCCATCATCACTTTGAGTTGATTGGCTGGCCCGAGACGACAGTCATCATTCGTTTTTGGATTATCGGTGGAATTTGTGTGGCTGGCTCACTGGCGCTCTTTATTGGTGATTTCACCAGGATGAGTGACGCGCTCCGCTGATGACTCAACCAGTTCTTGTTTACGGCGTTGGGGTTGCGGGAATCGCAACAATCAATTTTCTGCTGCGCCGAAATATTGATGTCATCGCGGCTGATGATCGCATCAACGAGGTGCGACAGGCAGAACTGCGCAAACTCGGAATTGATGTTGTAATTGCTCCGGTTGGTCACGAGTTGCGTGACCTGGTGGATCGTTCACAGTATGTTGCTCCAGCACCTGGAATTCCCGAATCACACCCCGTCATCACCGCAGCGTTATCGCAACAGAAGGGTCTGAAGACCGAACTCGATATTGCCTATGAATGGGAAGCCGAGCGAGTTGATGGGGCGCGTCCGATGGTTGCAGTCACTGGAACCGACGGAAAAACGACAACCGTGTTGATGGCTGAAGCGATTTTGCAGGCTGCTGGACGCAAGACCATCGCTTGTGGGAATACTGAAATCCCTTTAGTAGAGGCGCTCGACATGGATGTTGATTCCTTTGTCGTCGAGGCCACCTCATTTCGCTTGGCATTTATTGAGAGTTTTCGTGCCGAGGCTTCGGCATGGTTGAACTTTGACTCAGATCATCTCGACTGGCACGAATCAATGAGCACCTACGAGGCTGCAAAAGCTCGTCTGTGGCGCAATGTCCGACCAACTGATACCGCGATTGGTGTCTCGGGAGAGCTCGCTGTATTGAAACATCTACAAAATGCTCAGTGTCGCCGCCGCGTTGTCGGTGGCTCCGGTGATTACCGCGTCGATGAAGCAAAGTTGGTAGGACCCCAGGGCGAAATCATGTCAACTTCTGACCTGCGTCGAGCCTTGCCGCATGATGTCTCTAACGCTTTGGCGGCGAGTGCTTTGTGTATTGAAGCAGGTTTAGCGACAACGGCTCAAGTCGCGATGGCATTGAGCAACTTTGTCGCACCTCATCACCGCATTGAATTTGTTGCTGAAAGCAAGGGTGTTCGCTGGTTTGACGACTCTAAGGCGACAACCCCGCACGCTGTTGTGACAGCGTTGCGTGGATTTGAATCAGTTGTCCTGATTGCTGGTGGTCGCAATAAGGACTTAGATCTTGCTCAAATAGCAATTGAGTCTGGGCGCATCAAGTCAGTCATCGCAATAGGCGAATCAGCAGAAATGATTTCGCAGGTATTTGCTGGCAAAAAGCCGGTTGCTATTGCTTCGTCAATGCAAGAAGCAGTTGAACAGGCCGCACGTGTCTCTGTCGCTGGAGACGTAGTTCTACTTTCGCCTGGTTGCACCAGTTTTGATTGGTACGGAGGATACGCCGAACGTGGCGATCATTTTGCCGGACTTGTTCGCCAGTTTATTTCTGAAGATCGTTCATAAGGAGTTATCTCATGACTGTTGCCATTCAACGACAGAATCGTCGACCGAAGGAAATTTCTGACCGACGACGAGTGGCATACGAACGTGCGCTTCTTGCCCGAGCTGGTCAGGGGAGAATTCGCTCACGTTTTCGCGAAGATGTCGGCCGCGATCCGAAGCCGTTGGGGTTTTACATGATCGTTGCGGTGTCTTTAACGCTGGTTCTCTTTGGTTTGGTCATGGTGCTATCGGCATCGTCAATTACTTCTTTCCACAAGGGCGGATCACCTTGGAAGATGTTTATCGAACAAGCCTCAATGGCGGCTCTCGGCGGCGCTGGCATGTTTGCGGCCTATGTGTTTCGGTTGGACTATCTGCGACACTTAGCCAGATTTCTTCCCTGGATTGGCGTAGGTCTGATGTTGATGGCCTTCATTCCAAAATTCGGTGTCAGTGTGAACGGTGCCCGAGCATGGATTGAAATTGCTGGGCATAGGTTCCAGCCTTCAGAATTCACAAAATTGTTCATCATTATTTTCGGCGCTGATTTGTTGGCACGTCGTGAAAAGGAAATGGGCAATCTGAAACGAACGATGCTTCCTTTCTTGTTTGTCGTAGGAATTGCCGCGGCTGTTTCAGTAGTTCAAAGTGATATTGGTTCGTGCATCGTCATTATGAGCATTGCCGCAGCGGTCCTTTTCTTGGCCGGAGCGCCGCTTCGACCAATGGCAGGAATTGGTCTGGCCGCTGGATTCTTAGGATTTTTGTTCATTCGTTCAAGCCCAGAGAAAATGGCTCGATTCACGTCGTTCTTGCACCTTGAAGAACTCCGAGAGAGTGATAGTTACCAGGTGTATCAAGCAATGATTAGTTTGTCGAACGGTGGAGTGACCGGTACTGGAATCGGTGCCGGTAGCGGCAAGTGGGGCTACGTACCTTTGGCCCATAGCGACTTCATCTTTTCAATTTTGGCAGAAGAGATGGGGCTTCTAGGGGTATTTGGATTGCTGACCTTGTTCGCGTTTTTGATCTATTTCGGTTTGCAGGTCGCCTTGTCGTGTCGTCATCGGTTTGGCATGCTTTTGGCTGGCGGAATCTCAGCTTGGTTCCTGATTCAGATCGTGATCAATATCGGCGGCGTCATCGGAATGATCCCCGTGACAGGTTTGACCTTGCCATTCATTTCTTATGGTGGTTCATCGCTTATTGTCTCAATGGTGGCTTGCGGATTATTGATGAACGTAGCTCGCCGTCCGCGATGACGACGTTTGCAGTCATCGCAGGCGGGGGAACTTCTGGACATGTTCTGCCAGCAATTGCGATTGCTGAGGCCTTGACCGATAGCGGGGTAGACCTCGCTCAGGTTTATTACACGGGTGCCAAACGAGGAGTTGAAACTGAACTCGTTCCGCCCACCGGAATCCGCCATAGTTTTTTTGATGTAGTCGGGCTACAACGAAGTATTTCTCTCGCATCGTTGAAATCAAATCTGGTGTTTGTGCCGAAGTTGTTGACGGCTCGGCGAGAAGCGATCAAACTTTTCGCGGCTGAACGACCACAAGTTGTGGTCAGTGTGGGTGGTTACGCGAGTCTGCCAGCAGTGCTGGCCGCGCGAAAACTAGATATTCCCGTTGTTGTGGTGAGTTATGACCGAATTCCAGGACGATCGAGCAAACTCACCTCGCGTTTTGCACAGGCGACAGCCGTGGCCTTTCCATCGAGTGATCTGCCAAGGGCGGTCACCACAGGAGCGCCAGTTCGGCGAGTGATCCGTAACGTCGACCGAAGAATCCATCGAGAAGATGCTCGCCGCCGTTTAGGAATTTCTCAAGACTCCTTTTTCATCGGTGTCATTGGAGGATCGCTCGGTTCACTGATGCTGAATACTGCTATCAGCGAGTTCGTGAAACAATTTCAGGGTGATTCTAATTTGGCGATACGACATGTTGTGGGTCCTCGCTTCATGAAATCGTATTCACGTCCATTTGTTGATGCCGATGCTGCTATCACCTATCAAGTCGTGGCCTACGAGGACAACATGGCAGACATTTACGCCGGAGTTGATGTGTTGATCGGGCGCGGCGGAGCGGGCACGATTGCCGACGTTGCGACGACTGGGGTACCTGCAATTTTGATTCCTTGGAAAGATGCTGCCGATGATCACCAATCCGCGAACGTTCGATATCTCTCTGACGTTGGCGCCGCAATTTTGGTAAACGAAGAAAATGTTGCAAGCACGTTGGTGAAGATCATTGTGAATCTTCGAGCTCACCCAGAGGAACTTGGGAAGATCTCCCATCAGGCATATGAAATGGGCGCCGTAAATCGCCAAGGAAAAATTGCTGAGGTCATCAAAGATGTGGCGAATAGGCACGTTGCATGAACGGCACTCTTGATCTGCGCCGTCGCCTCCGACTGCATGTCGTTGGCGTAGGCGGCCCAGGAATGAGTGCGATTGCTACTTGTCTGGCTCAAATGGGTCACGAGGTTTCGGGTAGCGATATCAAGAGTTCAGAACTGATTGAACGGCTTGTTGACTTGGGTATCCGAGTCAACATCGGTCACGACAGTTCAGTCGTACATGATTGCGACGCGGTAACGGCCTCGACTGCGATTCCCCGCACAAACATCGAGTTAGTTGAAGCCGAACAAAGTCGTGTGCCCGTCCTTAATCGCGCCGCGACGCTGACGTCAATATGTGCGATAAGTCCATCAATCGGAGTTGCGGGAACGCATGGTAAGACTACGACGACATCGCTACTCGTACGTATTTTCACCGAAGCAGGTTTAGATCCCAATTTCGTCGTCGGAGGAGAATTGCTCGACGAGGGAGTCGGCGCGCGTTGGACTGGTGCAGAGTGGACAATCGTTGAAGCAGACGAGAGTGATGGAACTCACCTTGAGCTACCGCTTTCGGCGACAATTCTTACCAACATTGATTCTGATCACCTTGATCACTACGGAGATCTTCAGGGAATTACCAACAGTTTTCAGAAGTATGTTCTCGGAATTGATGGGCCGGTCGTGATGTGTGTTGATGATCCGACTATTGCTGGTTTGGTCAGACCACAACAGTGCGTGACATATGGTTTTTCTAACGACGCCCGATTTCGTTGCCACTCTGTCGAATCGAGTAACGGTCTGACAAGTTTCGCTATATCCAAAACCGACGAAACGTCCGATGTCGTCAACATGACTGTTCAAATGTCATTACGTGGCCGACACAACGTGTTGAACGTGACCGCCGCAATTGCGATGGCGGTGAGTTGTGGCGTTGATCCTCAAGTGGCTGTTTCGGCAGTGGCTAAGTTTGGGGGAGTCGGACGTCGGTTTGAGATCATTGGCGAGGTAGACGACATCACGTTCGTTGATGACTATGCGCATTTGCCGCGTGAAATCGCAGCTGTGATGTCGGCTGCAAAAACAAGCGATGATCATTGGGAAAGAGTTGTGGCTGTCTTTCAGCCGAATCGTTATAACCGTATGGCAGTGATGTCTCACGAATATGTCAATGCATTTGTTGATGCTGATGTAGTGGTCATTACTGACATTTACGCTTCTGGTACACAAAAGATTGAGGGAATTACAGGACGTCTAGTAGTTGAGGCGGTGTTGCAAGCGCACCCACACGCTCAGGTGTTTTGGCATGCCGAGCGCGACTCGCTCGCCGAATTCGTGAATCAACTTGTTCAACCTCGAGATGTTTGTATTTCAATGGGCTGCGGCGATATTGAGTATTTGCCCCAGGAATTAGTCTCGTTGCGGTCCGATGGAGCAGCGATATGAACTCGACTATTGATGAAGTAGCCGAAGCACTTGGCGAATTGGGTCAACGCCATTTTCCGGTGGCGTCGCTAACGACCTACAAAGTCGGTGGAACAGCAGCTTTGTTTTGTCGGGTTGATGATGTCGAGACGTTGATCAGAGTCGCTCAAATTGCTTGCGATTCGTCGACACCACTGGTGGTTCTTGGTCGGGGGAGTAACAGTCTTTTTGCTGATTCAGAATTTGCAGGAATAGTCGTGCAGCTCGGTGATTTTGCGCAACTATTAGTAATGCCAGAACAAGATCAAAACAGCATGGTTTTCGCTGGTTCGGCGGTAGCGCTTCCGGTGATGGCCCGCCGTACGGCAGTCGCTGGATTGCGCGGATTTGAATGGGCGGTTGGCGTGCCCGGAACTGTTGGCGGGGCAATCAAAATGAATGCCGGGGGCCACGGTTCGGATATCGCTGAGTCTTTGGTGAGTGCGCGAGTCTTTTCGTGCCGATCTGGCGAAGTTCGTGACATTGAGAAAGCGGAATTCGGCTTACGTTTTCGAGGATCAGCAATTCCCGATGATGATGTGATCATCGACGCAACTTTCCAGTTGACGTGGGGCGACAGCAATGAAGCGCTCGGCATTATTGACGACATCGTGAAGTGGCGTCGCGAAAATCAACCCGGCGGGCAAAATGCGGGTTCAGTATTTGTGAATCCGGTCCCTGGCGAAATCGCCGCTGGTGAGTTGATTGATCAATGCGGACTGCGGGGTTTTCGTATTGGTACAGCTGAGGTGTCCGTGAAACACGCAAACTTTATTCAGGCCGACCCAGGTGGTCGAGCGAGTGACGTTGTTGCAGTTATGGATCATGTGCAAGCAGTCGTGCAACAAAAATTTGGTTTCAACCTTCGCTCCGAAGTTCGTTTGATCGGTTGGACGCACGAGATAAATACCAGGGGTTCTGATGAGTGACAAGTTTTCAATTCTGAAGCGACTCAGCCAAAAGGTTCGGCCCCAAGAATTTGACGCAACCGATGGTTTGGCGAGAGTGAAAAAGACTCCGCTAACGAAAGTTGATAGCTCCGGAAAGAAAAGGGTCGTTATCTCTGATGACTCTGAAGTGATTGACCGGAAAACGCCACGTCAATCCGATAACGGTGCCTCACGTTTTCGGTTACGCCGAATCGCAGTTCAACGACAAGAAGGTCGGCGACGTTTGCGCTGGTTTACCGTTGTGGGACTCGTCGTGGCCGCAGTCATCGTGATTTTGTTGTTGTTGACGAGTCCAATTCTTTCGGTCCGACAAGTGGATGTTGAAGGAGTGGTCTATGCCGACCCTCAACAGATCGCGGCAATCGTCGACAGTATTGACGGCGAACCCATCCTGACTGTTGACCTCGACGTGGCTGAGACAAAACTTTTGGCAATTCCTTGGGTTCGACTGGCCCGAGTTTCAATGCATCTGCCAGCGCGAGTGTCAATTGAAGTCGTTGAACGTACCCCCGTTGCTTTCTTCCGTGCGGTGGATGGATTCAACCGAGTGATTGATCGCGATGGGCGAGTGCTTGACGTCATTGAGGGCGACCCAACTGATTACATCCGAATTATCGGCACCGGACCAAACCTTTCTGCTGGGCAAATGACTGAACAGCCGTTACTCGGTGCCGCCGAGTTGATCAACGCCTTGCCAAGCGATCTTCGTATCCGACTGCTGTCACTCACCGTTAGCCCAGAAGGCGAGGTATCGCTTTCACTCACGAACGATGTTGAGGTCATTTTTGGTCGTCCCGATGATTTTCAGGTCAAACTTGTCGCCGTCGTGAACGAAATTAAGCGGCAAGGGACCAATCGCTACGCCGTGATTGACGTGTCTAGCGGACAACCGAGCGTTCGCTGACGGGGGTATCCCCCCATTAGCGATTCGGAAGTGCGAGACTAATCACCGAATTACTGGTTATTTTCAACTCAACGTCGGCTTGCCGACACCCGAAAAGAGGAGTCTCCCGACATGGTTGGTGGACAAAACAATTACATCTGCCAGATCAAGGTTGTTGGCGTCGGTGGCGGTGGCGTCAACGCAATTAACCGAATGATCGAGCGAAATCTGCGTGGGGTCGAATTCATAGCGATCAACACCGACATTCAGGCTTTGATGACGAGTGACGCCGAGCTCAAGCTTGATGTGGGTCGCGAGTTGACTCGTGGTCTTGGCGCTGGAAGTGACCCGGAAGTTGGCCGCCAGGCCGCTGAAGCTCACCGCGATGAAATCGAAGACGCGCTGAAGGGCGCCGACATGGTTTTCATCGCAGCCGGTGAAGGCGGAGGTACCGGAACGGGTGCTGCGCCAGTCGTGGCAGAAATTGCCAAGGCCGCTGGAGCGCTCACTATCGGCATCGTTACCCGTCCCTTCTCGTTTGAAGGTCGTCGTCGTGCAGTGCAAGCCGACGCGGGTATCGCCAAGCTCAAGGAAAAAGTTGACACCTTGATTGTTGTTCCTAACGATCGTTTGTTATCAGTCGTTGATGCGCGAGA
>JBIKOO010000095.1:0-5182 GCA_044358015.1 Ilumatobacteraceae bacterium | reverse complement strand
TCACATTGGCGGGGTCCATGGCATCGAAGCCAGACTCGGGCTTCTTCATCATGTCGGCAAATGCTTCTTCGGTCATGCGACTACGAGCCGATGGCGCAATGCCGTTGATCTTGACGCCGTAACGATCGAGTTCGGCAGCGGCAACGATAGTGAACGACGCAATACCAGCTTTGGCCGCGGAGTAGTTGGCCTGTGACACGCTGCCAAAAAGGCCGGCACCCGACGATGTCGTAACGACTCGGGCATCAATCGGTGTTCCGGCTTTACTCATCGCTCGCCAGTAATCAACTGCTTGACGAACAGGGCAGAACATGCCGCGCAAGTGAACTTTCATGACGGCGTCCCATTCGTCAACTGACATGTTGACAATCATGCGGTCGCGCACGATTCCGGCGTTGCACACCAAAGTGTCGAGATGGCCGAATGTGTCAATGGCTTGCTTGATCATGCGACCAGCACCATCCCAGTCGCTCACATCATCGTCATTGACGATGGCGTCGCCGCCCATACTTTTGATTTCGGCAACGACTTCTGCTGCCGGTGTGAGGTCGTGACCTTCGCCAGTGAGCGAGGCGCCTACGTCATTGACGACGACCTTGGCACCTTCAGCGGCGAAAGCTAAAGCGTGAGCACGACCAAGACCTCGGCCGGCTCCAGTGATGATGACGACTCGTCCGTCACAAATTCCCATGATGTACTTCTTTCAGCAGGTGATGCCGCCGTCAATGACGACAATTGAGCCCGTCATGTAGCGACCTTCGTTAGACGCGATAAATGCAAAGAGATTGGCCATCTCGTCGGGTTCGGCCTGATCCATAGGAGTCATGATCTTGCCCATGATTTTGTAATCAGCATCGGCGGGAAGACTCATGAATGAGTTGACGATGTTGGTGTTTGTTCCACCCGGTGCGATGGCATTCACGCGCACACCCTTGCCGCGATATTCGTAAGCAAGCGCACGAGTGAGGTTGACGACTCCGCCCTTGCTCGCGCAATAAGCAGCACTCCAAGGTGCGCCCATCAAGCCAGAAGTTGATGCGGTGTTCACAATGACTCCATCGCGACCAGTCTTGGCGTAGGTGTCAAGAAGATGGGGGAGCGCATAGCGAGTGACGTAGAACGTGCCATTGAGATTGACCGACACGATGCGATCAAACCACTCGGGAGATTCTTCGTGGCTGTTCGCGAAGTGGCCGATACCCGCGATATTGCACACGATGTCAAGACCGCCAAGTGCCTTGGCAGCTTTGTTGACCACTTTCTCAACATCGACTGCCTTGGTGACATCAAGATCGTAGGCAGTTGCGTTGCCGCCGGCCTTTTTGATTTCAGCAGCAGTCTCTTTGGCCCCGCGAAGATCGGCCAGTGCGAGTTGGGCACCTTCGGCAGCGAAACGAAGTGCAGTCGCGCGTCCGATTCCGGATCCGGCACCAGTGATAAAGACGCGCTGACCCTTTAAGCGCTTATAGGTAGGCGCTGGTTTGAGGGCGGCCTTCTTCGCCGGTGCTTTTTTGGCAGGTGCCTTTTTTGCTGTACTCATGATGCTCCTCCGTAGGTAGCTCGTAGATCTTTTTTGAGAACTTTTCCGCTGGGGTTGCGCGGAAGTGCGGTAACAATTTCGAGTTGTTCAGGAATCTTGTGCACTGAAAGTTGTGCGGTTTTCAAAAAACTCACCATGTCGTCAAATGAAATTGTTGAATCTGGCTTACAGACGACAACTGCGCACGCTCGTTCGCCGCTCTTCTCATCGGGTAAACCGATGACTGCAGCATCGGCAATTGCGGGATGAGCGAACAGCAGGTCTTCAATTTCTTTGGCCGAAATGTTTTCGCCTTTGCGGATGATGATGTCTTTTAAGCGACCGGTGATTGAGACGAATCCTTCAGCGTCAATGACTCCGAGGTCGCCAGTTCTGAACCAGCCATCTTCGTCAAATGCGTCGGCGTCAAGAGATGAATCTAAATAGCCCTGACACACCTGGCGACCCTTGACACGCAACTCGCCTTCTTCGCCGGGTGCACAAACGTGACCATCAATCACGGTACGTAATGTGACACCAGGGCAGGGACGACCGTCCGTGAGAGCTTTCTTCTCATCAGGATCGTCGACATGAATCATGGTGTTGATAGGAGCTTCGGTGAGACCCCATCCACCAATAAGCGGAGCACCAAAAGCCTCCACCATTTCTGCGTTCAGTGTCTTTGGCTTTGGTGCACCACCACCGTTGAAGATGCGGACATTGGGCAGCAGTCGTTCACCAGCAGGAAGTTGACGTTGAGCGTTGAGGTAGGTCAACCAGAAAACTGTTCCGGCTCCTGCGCACGTCACGCCATTTTCACCTAACCACTTCGGCGTATTGGCAGGATCAAAGGTTTCGACCATCAATAACTCAACGCCAGTCTGCATGGCATTGAAGAGCCACACCAGTCCACCGACGTGAGTGATAGGGAAGACCACGGCTGCTTTGTCGTCGGGGCCGACTTCCATGCTCCACTGCATACCGTCGTTCGCGGCCGACATGCTGTTGTCGCTGTGCTTGGCGCCTTTGGGATCGGCCGTCGTTCCTGAGGAATAAAAGAGCCAGCGCATTGCATCGAGGTCGGCACGATATGTGGGTAAACCAATTGCGTCAGGGTCAGCCTCGGGCAGGTCGGGGTCAACCACGATGATCTCGACGTCTTGATCAAGCGTTGCGACAACTTCTTGAGCCATCGTCAAGTAATCAAAGCCACGGAAGATGTGCGGGACAATCAAGACCTTGCAGGTTGACTGCGTCGTGATGAACGTAACTTCACGATTGCGATAGATCGGCAGAATCGGATTTTGAATTGCACCTAGACGCGACAAAGCGCCAGTAAGAACGAGCGATTCAAAACGTGATGGAAGCACCCATGAAACATTGGTGTTTTCGGTGATTCCTTTTTGCGAAAGACCAGCAGCGACACGTTCGCACCAATTCTTGTATTCGCCGTACGTCATCGTGCGACCACGTTCGTCGAGGGCCATGCGCTTGTCGGGTGTTACTAAGGCGCGCTCTGAGATGAGTTGCCAGAGAGTCTTACCCTCTGTCTCGATCGTGCCGGCGATATGCGAAGTCATTGTTGTGTATTCCGATTTCTAGAAAGTGATAACAGCACGAGCGACAGTGCCACTCTCAAGGCCGTGTACTGCGTCTTCCCAATTAGCGATAGGGAAAGTGGCACTCACGAGTTCGTCAAGTAACACTTCGCCGCGGCGGTAAAGATCGATGATGTATGGAATGTCGCGTTGTGGACTGATGGTGCCATAACGGCAACCAATGATTCCGCGATCGACTTGGGTGAGTCGTGTGTACAAGCCCGAAAATTCTGCGGTCTGACTAGTAACGCCGATGACGACAACGGTGCCTTCCCAATCGAGGCATTCAAGAGCGTTGCGAGTGACTGCGGGATGAGCGACACAATCGAAAGCCCAATTAACTCCGCCGGCGTTGAAAGGTCCACGGGGCATGGATTCGTTAAAGGGCATGATGGCGCCGACTTCGGCAATGACGTCGGCGGTGCGGCCATCTAAGAAGTGGGTCGCGCCGAACTGACGTGCGAGTGCTTCTTTTTCGGGAACAGTGTCAACCGCGATGATGGTGGTGGCGCCTTGCACTTTGAGGGCTTGGATGACGTTGAGTCCAACGCCACCAACACCGAACACAAGTGCCGACTGTCCACGCTTGACATTGGCGCGATTGAAAACCGCACCCATGCCGGTGACGACACCGCAACCAACAAGTGCTGCCGACGTGAGCGGAACATCTTTGGGGATCTTCACGCACTGCACATCACGCACGAGGGTTTTTTCAGCGAACGCACTGGTGGCTGCAAAGTTGTAAATGGGGTCACCGTTCAATGTGAATGGTTGGCTCCAGTTGCCAAGAGTTGCTCGGCACGCCGTTGGTCGACCATCCATGCAGTACTGGCAAAATCCGCAAGCGGCGAGTGTGGCGATGATGACGTGGTCGCCGGGTTGTACATGGGTGACGGCATTGCCAACTTCGGCCACAACTCCGGCGGCCTCGTGGCCACACACGCCAGGAGAAGGAACGGGGTACATGCCGCTCATGTACGAGATGTCGCTATGGCATAAGCCAGCTGCTGCTACCTGAACCACGACTTCTCGTGGGCCTGGAGCGCGAAGTGTGAGTCCGTCAACTAGTTCGGTTGTGGTCCCGTTGTAAACGATGCCCTTCATGGAATTCCCCCTCAAACAGTGAACGAACTCTAGTGCAGCAACCCCGAAAATCTGACGGCGAGTCAGAAAGGTTGGTAAATGGGTCTTTTCTTGTGGAGAGAGGCGTTGTACGGTGCACTCATGACCAATTTGATTTCCGGCTCAAAGATAGAGATTTCACCACTTCCAGGTGCCCTGGGGGCTGTGGTGGAAGGTCTTGAGGTGGCCAAACTGAGCGATGAGGCGCTTGGCGAAATTGCCGTTGATCTCAAGGCGGCTTGGGCGCAACATTTGGTGCTGTTTTTCCCGGGTGCCAACTTGTCGCCAGCTGACCAAATGCGGATGGCTCGGCTCTTCGGAAACCACATTGCTGCGACGACCGAGGCGGGTGGTGATTACCGCAACGCGCCGTCTTTGCGCGACGAAGGTTTCCCTGAGATTTTGGTGTTGGACACTGAACTCAAACTTGATCCTCGTCAGACCGCGGTGTGGCACACCGACGTGACGTTCACCGAAAACCCGCCGATCGGGTCAATGTTCGTGATGGAGATTGCTGCGACGTCAGGCGGCGACACCATGTGGTCGAACCAAATCAAAGCCTTCAATTCTTTGAGTCAGCCAATCCAAGATTTCATCAGCGGACTAGACGCCAATCATGGTCGTCCGCCAATGACTGGGACCGCGGTTCACCCAATGGTGCGTGAGCATCACGTCACTGGCGAAAAGGCATTGTTTGTCAATCGCGGTTGGACTAATTCGATTGTGGGCTTGAAGCCGATGGAGAGTATGCACCTCCTTGAGGTCATCAACCAGACAGCAGAACGACCCGAATTACAAATTCGATGGAAGTGGACCTCGGGCGATGCCGCACTGTGGGACAACCGCTACACAATGCACTATGCGTTGAACGATTACCGCGGTCAACGCCGCCGGGCTCGCCGCGCCACGATTTACAACGTGTAATCAGTTAATTGAATTCCGC
>JBIKOO010000037.1:0-16397 GCA_044358015.1 Ilumatobacteraceae bacterium | reverse complement strand
AAATCAAGAACGCCGCGCGACCACGATTGCCAGTGGGAAAGAGTTCGGTGCGATACACCGCAAGTGGCGGATAAGCGGTGGCGGCGATGATTGCGCCAAAGATTGCGACCATCCACATCAGACCACCTGTTGCCGAGAACGAGAGGGCGATGAGCAACCCACCAATCGGTGCACATGTCACGGCCAACCGGCGCCGACCTTTCTGGTCAGCGACGCGTGCGCCAACAATCAGCCCAATCACTGCAGGCGTTGACGTGACAAGTGTGAACACGGCAACCATCCCTGCAGAAAATCCGCGTTCGTCTTTGAGGAATGAGTTCTGAAAGAACGATGCTGGCGACAACAACATGTTGCCAAAGAAGGCAACGGCCATCTGAATTGCCAGACGCTTACGTCGCAACTTTGGCACCGGAGTTGCTTTGACATCTTCTTGGTGCCATTCGAAACGGCGAGTCTCCGGAAGCCGACGGGTGAGATCAAGGGCAACAGCAAGCCACACCAACGCAATGACATAGATGAAACGCCAACCGTTGTCACCAATATCTGCGAGTGGCAACGCGATGACGGCAACGCCAGCACCGAGACCGTTGGCCATTGCCAAAAGACCAACTGCATACGCGCGCGAACCGCGTGGCATCTCTTCGGCCGCAATCACTGCAACTAATAAGTCGAGAGCCAAACCAAGCGGTCGCCCTAACGTTTGAGTCGCGACGAGTATCGGAAAGTTAGGAGCAATGGCACCAAGCGAAGCGATGATTGGTGCGGCCCATGCCAAGACAATCACCACACGTCGTCGACCAATGCGGTCGGCAAGCAGTGCAGCGGGTAATCCCAAAATGATTCCGACGCGCACAACAGTGCCGGCAACTCCACGTCCCCAATCGCCAACACCAAAGTCGTCACCGGCAAAGGCAACTGTTTGCGTGAAGAGTGTGTTGACGAAAGCGCTGAGCAACGAAGCAGCGGCCAAGAGTCCGAGTACTTGGGCTTGGCGTGCCGTCAGGCGATCGGGTGGAGCCCATGCGGGTTGCTTGCTGGGTTCTGGCCCAACCTCGCGACGGCGAAGTAAGCGACCAATCAACCTTCCGAACAACCACGAGAACCACGGAATGACCAATTTGTAATCGAGGGTCTCGACCAAGTTGGCGCCGTCGGTACTAGCGGCAACGGTGCGTCGATACTCAACAAACGGACCCGTATCTTGATCAAAAACGGCGATCTCAGTTGCAGTGGGCTTGCCAGGTGCTTCAAGCACGATGTCTCCGCGGGGCGAGGTGAGCCAATCGCGACTTTCGGGGGTATCGGGCCATGTCCGTACAAGATGTTTCACATCGCGACCCACAGTGGCGAGCCTACTTGGCGACCTATATTTGGGGTTCATGGATCGCATCGTTGTTCACCGCAGTGGTCCATTGGCCGGAGAAGTTGAAGTACCTGGCGCGAAAAATTCGGTTTTGAAGCTCATGGTTGCGTCGCTTTATGCAGAAGGTACTCACGAGCTCACCAATGTGCCCGCCATTTCAGATGTTGACACGATGGGGTCGTTGCTGGGCGCGTTGGGCGTTGATGTTTCACACGATCTTCACCGCGCCGATGTTTTGTTGTTAACCAATCGTGGGGATGTGAAATCGATTGCGCCGTCTGAATTGGTTGAGACGATTCGTGCGTCGATCAATTTGCTCGGTCCATTGTTGGCATGCAAAGGCCACGTGCGACTCGATATGCCAGGCGGCGATGACTTCGGTACTCGGCCCATTGACATGCACATTGCCGGACTCACCGCGATGGGCGCCGAATTTGATTTGTCGAACGGCAACATCGAAGCTCGTGCCGACAACTTGCACGGCGCTCACATCATTCTCGATTTTCCGTCGGTTGGTGCCACCGAAAACATTGTGGCCGCCGCGGTGCATGCCACTGGAGAAACGATTATCGAGAACGCCGCACGCGAACCCGAAGTTGCCGACCTCTGTGACTTGTTGGTCGAAATGGGCGCGCAAATTTCGGGTATTGGTTCATCAACATTGACAATCGTTGGTGTTGAACGTGGTTCGTTGAAGCCAGTGCAACATGCCGTCGTGCCCGATCGCATTCAAGCAGCCACTTATCTTGCAGCAACTGCAGTTGCGGGAGGCGATGTGATTGTGCGTGGTGCTCGCGCCCACGACATGCAAGTGCTCTTGAGCCGTATGAACGACATGGGTCTCGACATCACGGCTGTGCCTGGGGGAGTCCGCATTGTGTCTGAGGGTCGCATGCGCGCCGTTGATATTCAGACCTTGCCCTATCCGGGTTTGGCGACCGATTACAAGCCATTGCTTGTGACCATGCTTGCAGTTGCTGAAGGTTCAGGCATCGTGACCGAGAATTTGTATCCGGGTCGCTTTCGCTATGTCGAAGAATTGTCAAAACTCGGCGCCGATATTCGCACTGATGGTCACCATGCAATAGTGCGAGGCGTTGAACGTTTGCGTGGAGCAGCAGTGGTGGCACCCGATATTCGCGCTGGTGCGGCACTGGTGGTCGCCGGACTCGCTGCCGAGGGGCGAACAGTCATCTCGGGGATCGAACACATCGATCGCGGTTACGACAACCTCGTGGGGCGGCTAGTTGCTCTTGGTGCTTTGGTCGAGCGGGTCGACTTGGCGGTTTCGTAGAGCAACAGAGCGATCAAGTCGCTTTTTGACGATGACCAAGAGCCCAACAATCACGGCAATCGGGCCTGCGACCAACAAAATCTCATCCCAGCCACCCTGATGGGCCAGTAATGCGATGATTGATGCGGTCATAGAAAAGCCTTCGTGAACTGCGCCTCTTGACAGAGGTTCTCGGTGCTTCCCACTCTACGATCAATGGAACAGGTTCAAAGGATTTGCAGGTATCACCGTGACAACAACCATGCGCGAACAGGTCGAAGAGACCATCGAAGTTATTCGCCCAGCTTTGCAGGCTGATGGTGGCGATATTGAGTTGAAAGAAGTCGATGAAGTCACCGGAATCGTGACCGTTACTTTGGTTGGTGCCTGCGGAACTTGCCCCGCCTCAACACAAACTTTGAAGCAAGGCATCGAGCGCATTATGCGAGATCGTGTTGATGGTGTCACCGAGGTCGTGAACGTATGAGTCGTCGCGATCGTAATCCCGACACTCTCTTTGCTGCCGCCCTCGAAGGTGACCGCAGCGCGTTAGCTCGTTTGTTGTCGATGATCGAACAAGGCGGAGACGATGCGCGCGCCGTCGGTCGCTTGTCATATCCACTAGGTGGTCATAGCTACACCGTTGGTCTCACTGGTGCGCCAGGTGCCGGCAAGAGCACACTCACGTCATCAATCATTGGCCACCTGCGCAAGATGGATCTTGAAGTTGCGGTGTTGGCAATCGACCCGTCGTCACCATTTACCGGTGGCGCAATTTTGGGCGACCGTGTGCGCATGCAAGACCACGCAACCGACCGTGGAGTGTTTATTCGCTCAATGGCAACCCGTGGTCACTTGGGTGGCTTGTCGTTGGCAGCACCCGAAGCGATTCGTTTGCTTGATGCGATTGGTCGCTTGTGGGTTTTGGTCGAGACCGTTGGCGTGGGTCAGGTCGAAGTCGAAATTGCTGGCAAGGCCGACACGACTGTTGTTGTGGTCAACCCAGGTTGGGGAGACTCGGTGCAGGCCAACAAGGCTGGTCTCATGGAGATCGCCGACGTGTTTGTGATCAACAAAGCCGATCGCAAGGGCGTGGACGAAACTCGTCGCGACCTCGAGCAGATGCTTGATCTGTCTGACTTGCCGCACGACGCATGGCGTCCGCCAATCGTGCCGACCATTGGTTCAACTGGCGAAGGTGTTGAAGCATTGTGGGAAGTAGTGCAGCAACACCGTGCGCATATCAGTAGCTCTGGCGAACTTGATCGTCGTCGTCGTTTTCGTTTGCGCGAAGAACTGCGCGAAATTGTGGCCCGTCGTCTTGAACAAAAGGCTCGCGAAATTTGCACGGGCGACCGTTGGGATCAGTTGCAAGACGGAGTCATTGAGCGCACGCTCGACCCGTGGAGCGCCGCTGACGAAATGCTCAAGGCCGTCGGCGCTTAGTTGGGGAATCTGACCACCGTTTTCGGGGTGGTTTCGCGCCCAATGGGTGGGGGCGGTACGGTGGGCGGATATGGAAGATCTCGTTCTGCTTGAGCGTCGCCCTGATGGGGTCGCGGTCGTCACTCTCAATAATCCCAAGGTCAATGCTTTGAGCCAAGCCGTGTTGGCCCGCATCAAAGAGATTGCTCTCGACCTCACTGCCAATCCACCTGGCGCAGTTGTGATCACCGGTGGCGAACGAATTTTTGCGGCCGGTGCCGACATCAGCGAATTTGGCGGAACCGCTGAAGGCGATCGCATCGGACTCGGATTTCATAGTGCACTCGACGCCGTCGCCGCGATTCCTCGTTTTGTCATTGCCGCTGTGAGTGGTTATGCACTTGGTGGTGGTTGCGAACTTTCCATGGCCTGCGACTATCGCATCGCTGGCGAAAAAGCAGTGTTTGGTCAACCCGAAGTTTTGCTGGGCATTATTCCTGGCGGCGGCGGAACCCAACGTTTGCCGCGTTTGGTCGGATCAAGTCGCGCCAAAGAAATTGTGATGACTGGTCGCCAAGTGAAATCAGACGAAGCTTTACGCATCGGTCTCGTTGACGAAGTCGTGCCGAACGATCAATTGCACGAACGGGCCTTCGCACTTGCAGCTGAAGTTGCTCGTGGTGCCCTTCAAGCTCACGCTGCAATGAAGCGGGCAATCGACGAAGGAATGTCATCAACATTGGCTGATGGTCTGTTGCTTGAACGTCAACTCTTTACTGATGTTTTCGCCACCGATGACAGTCAGATTGGCGTCAAGAGTTTCTTAGAAAATGGCCCAGGAAAAGCCACCTTCACTGGCAAGTAATCACATATCGGCGCGAGCGATTTCGTACGCACTGACTGTTGATCTGGCTATTGCATCCCACGAAAAACGAGCACGCAAAATTTCGGCTCCTTGGGCTTGCATATTTTGCGAGATATGCGAATTCATCAAAACGCGTTCGATGCGAGTTGCTAATTCTTTGGCATTGCCGGGCTCAAACATCAAACTTGCATCGGTGTCTTCCATAATCTCGGCAAGTCCACCAGTGCGCGCCACGATGGTTGGAGCGTTGGCGGCCAAAGATTCGAGCGCAACAATTCCGAATGGTTCATACAACGACGGAATAACAACGCAGCCAGCTTCATGCAGTAGCGAACGCAGTTCTTCATCAGTGACATAGCCAGCCAAATGCACGAGATCACTCACACCTTCAATATCCACTTGGCTTTGCAACTCAGGCAAGTACGGCCCACGCCCAGCGATCACACAACGAATACCGGGCACTCGACCGCGTAACCGCCCAATCGCCTGAGCCAATACCTGAAAGCCTTTTTCATATTGCACGCGACCCCAGGCAAGGACCAGCCTGCTCCGATACTGATCACCAATCGGAGCCCAGACGTCAACATCAACTCCGTTGGGAATGAGTTGCACATGATCGGGCATGAGCTCAAAACCGTCAATCACTTCACGTTGCATAAATCGTGAGCAGCAAATGACACGTTGTGAAACATTGGCAATCCACGATTCAACCGAATGAATTGAGGCGGGATCACCATCGGGAACATTGCCGCCGTGGCGTCCGCGTGCAGTTGAATGAAACGTGGTGACTAACGGAACTGCGCACAAAGTTGCGAGAGTGTGACCAGCCCAGGCTGAACGCCAATCGTGAGCGTGCACGACATCAGGTCGCCAATCGTCAAGTTGTGCGAGCAACGCGGTGATGTGGTGGTTGCCCGAAGATACAAATCCCACCGCATCATCTTCGGGGAGCCACGGCAAATCAACATCGGCACGAATAATTCGCACGCCGGCAACAACCTGGTCTTCAACAATTCCAGGTGCCGCCAGAGTGAAAATGCATACTTCATGGCCATCTTTAGCCAACGACTGTGACAAGCCGTCGACATGTGCCCCAACCCCACCGACGGTCTCGGGCGGAAATTCCCATGTCACCAGCAAAATACGCACATCATGACGGTAGCGCGGTTGCGCTCGTAGCCTTGCGAACGTGAATCAGCCAGTGCCCAATCTGCCGTGGTGGAAAGACGCTTCGTTGCGCCCAGCCATCGTGGCCTGCCTCACCTTGAGCGCAGCGGTTGGGGTCTTTGGTTTTTCTTTCGGTGTGGGCTCGGTTGCGGCTGGCTCAAGTGTTTTGCAAACCTGTGCGCTGTCGTTGTTGGTCTTTACTGGGGCATCGCAGTTTTCGGCAGTGAGTGTGATTGGTGCAGGCGGATCAATTGGTTCGGCCTTAGGGGGAGCGTTGCTGTTGGCAGCGCGCAATGGTGTGTACGGACTTGCAATGTCACGCCGACTCGATGGTGGACTTGGTCGCAAACTTTTAGCGGCACAACTCACGATTGATGAAACCACTGCTATGGCGGTGGCGCAGCCCAATCGACGTGCTCAACAAGTGGCGTTCTGGGTGACTGGCGTGGCGTTGTACACGTTCTGGAATTTGGGCACATTGATTGGTGCGCTCACAGGCAGTGCGATCGACCCCAATACCTTCGGACTTGATGCCGCGTTCCCCGCTGGCTTTATTGCGATGGTGTGGCCGTTGTTTAGTGATCCCCGTGCGCGCAAGGCCGCAGCAATTGGTGGCGCAATCTGTTTGATCACGGTTCCGTTCACACCGATTGGTGTGCCGATTTTGTTATCTGTTTTCGGCGTGCTGGTCGGTTTACAAAAGCCAGTTGAAGCACCACAACGTGAGGTGGCGTCATGACTTGGACGCTCATCATTTTGTTAACAATCGGGGCGTATGCCTTTAAAGTCACCGGACTCGTGATTCTTGGTGGCCGAACACTTCCGCCCATTTTTGAACGTTGTCTGGCACTCATTCCGGCCGCAGTGGTCACTGCGTTGGTGATGAAAGATACGTTCACACAAGGTCAAGAACTTGTGCTTGATGCACGTGCATTAGGAATTGCGGTTGCTGTTATTGCGGCGTGGCGCAAAGCACCGCTGATTGTGGTGATTGTTCTTGGCGCAGCAGTGACTGCATTAGTGCGCCAGATCTAGTAATTACTTTTCGACGAGTGCCTTGAGTTTTTTCAGGTTGCGTCGCCAAATTGCTTTCATCACAATGTTTCCACCAATGACTTCACCAATCGGTCCGCCGAGCCACCACGGGAAAGTGAGTTCTTCGCTCCACGTGAACTTGGTGTACTGACCATTGCCAATTGGTTCGATGGTGAACACACCGGTGCCAGTCACCATGCCGACATGTTTGACACCCATCGACTTTTCGGGAACCCATTCGGTGATCTCCATGCGGTCGGTCAACTTGATCGGGCCAACTTTGGTGTCGCAGTCAAAAGTGGTGCCAACTCCACGGGTCTGAGAGGTGGCGAAACGAATGGCAACAGCGTCGGCCATCCAGTCAACATGTCGCTCAACCGGCTCAACGATTTCCCACACTCGGGCAGGACTAGCGGCTAACTCAATGGACACTGTGATTCGGCTCATGCCGACAGTGTTACCTAGATTCGGCGGTTGTGCCTACTCGGCGCAATTCGGCAGCAGCTTGTTCGGGCGGAACAATGTTGATCATGACGCCCGTACCGCGTTCGAAACCAGCAACGGTGGTCAGTTTCGGGAACAAGTGGATGTGCCAGTGGAACGCCCCGTTGTGGTGGTGAGGTGCGGTGTGGAACACCAAGTTGAACGACACATCGTCAAACAAGTTGTTGAGGTACACCAACGACTCACGGATGGCTCGTCCGACACCAGCGAGTTGTTCGTCTGAAGAATCGGGCAAGTGCATGTCGTGATGACGCGGGATAATCAAAATTTCGTATGGGCCACCGCTCCACCATGGGCAGATAGCAACGGCGTCGTCGGTGGCAAACAACACGCGCTCGCTTGACACCAATTCGGCTTCGACGGTTGCACACAAAATGCAGCCACCTTCAAAGCGGACAAAGGCCCGCTCTTCATCAAGAATTTCGCCCGGCACGAAAGGCAATCCGAGCAACTGACCATGGGGGTGGGCCAGTGATGCGCCGGCTTCACGACCATGGTTGACGATGACCTGCGTGTAACGAATGTTGTCGGTAGCCGCGTGATCGAGAAGGCGCTTCTTGAGCGTGACCATCATGTCGGCGCAGGTTGCATCAGAGAATTCGATGATGTTGCGAGTGTGGCTCGGTGTGAACACGAAGACTTCGTGAGTGCCACTGGCTTCGGCCATGACGTGTACGGGGCCAAGGTTGCGTACGGCTAATGAATCTTCACCAGCGAATGCGGGGTACAAGTTGGGCAGAACTCGCATGCGCCAGTCGTCTTCGTTGCCCGTTGAATCAATCGGCGGAAGCGAGATTTCTTCGCTGCCGGGACAGAAAGGGCACGGACGACTTGGGTCGGACTCGACTGTAGGTGTACGAGTAGCGAAATCGGTGGGGCGCATGGCCCGCTCGGCGACGATGGTGACCCATCGACCCGTCAGAGGATTCAGACGTAGTTGACTCACGGTGCTTTCAGGATAGGAGATCTCGGGGCGAATTGTCGTTCATTACGAAGATTGAGTGTAAACCGAGACATGGGTCTCGGAGTCGGGTGTGAACGGTTCTTGATTCATGTTCATCCAGCGGTGGCTCAGCCGTAAACCGACCGTTGACGCCATGTCATCAAGTTCGTGAGGATACGAATATCGAATACTCCAGGGGCGCAGGCGCACTCCGCCAGCTTCGGTGAATTCGACAAACTGTCCATCAACATGTTGTGCCTCGGGGTCGTGCATATCAACCGATAACACAACGCGGTCGGCTTTCATTGACCGCACCCCCACAGTGCTGCCGGCGGGGCGTTGGGGATCGGGGACAATGGCCTCGATGACAAAGACCCCACCTCGGGCAAGTCGACTTGCAACGTTGGCGAACAAGGTTTGCTGGCGGGCGACGGTCTGCAGACTAAAGATCGTGTTGTAGGCGACAAAGATCGCAGCGAATGGCCCAACTGGAATGTCATCAACCATGTCGCCTTTGATGGCTTCAATCTCAAGTCCACGATCGGCAGCTTTTTGCTCGAGCCGCTGCAACATCAGGGCACTTGAATCAATTCCCGACACGATCGCTCCGGTTTGCGCGAGGGCAAGTGCCAAGCGACCCGTACCGATGCCGAGTTCGTGAAATGGTCCGTCGCCCGCGAGTTGTTGCAGGGTGCGAACCGTGGCGTTGACATCGCTGACGTCTTCGTACCAATCGTCGTACACATCAGCGAATGAATCGCCATATGTTGAATCGTCGTAACCCTTCACGCGTACTCCTTCACCCAGTGAACGGTACTCTGAAGGGGTGACTTCTCGCCTTGTCTATCTCGATCATGCGGCTACCACGCCCATGCGTCCCGAGGCAGTTGAGGCGATGTTGCCCTTTATGACCGATGTCTTTGCGAATCCGTCTGGTTCGCACCGCTTTGCACGTCAGGCACGCAAATCAATTGATGAAGCTCGCGATGTGATCGCTGAAGCGATTGGTTGTAAGCCTGGCGAAATTGTCTTTACGGGCTGCGGAACCGAAAGTGACAACACGGCAATCACCGGAGTGATTCGGCGCAGCCCAGGCGTTGCAGTGTGTTCGGCAACCGAACATCATGCGGTCTTGCATTGTGTCGAGCATGCCAATGGTGTCGTCGTTCGTACGAATCATCTCGGCACGATTGATCTTGAAGCATTGCAAGCGGCTCTTTCACCAGAAGTAACGAGTGTTTCGGTGATGGCAGTCAATAACGAAACGGGCGTCATCACCGACTTGGCCGCGGTTTCAAAAATCGTGCGTCGTTATGCGCCACAAGCGATGTTGCACACCGATGCCGTGCAAGCCGCGTGCTGGATTGATTTGCGAACTTTTTGGCCACTTGTTGACACCATGGCCTTGAGTGCCCACAAATTTGGTGGACCAAAAGGTGTCGGCATCTTGGTAGTGCGCGAAGGAAAGTATTTTGAACCCATCGTGTTGGGTGGTGGTCAAGAACGTGATCGTCGCAGTGGAACTCACAATGTGGGTGGCATTGTTGCCGCTGCCGAAGCCTTACGTATGACCGATGTCGAACGAAGCAGAGAAGTGGCGCGTATCAGCGCATTACGTGACCAGTTGTTTGCTGGCTTGTTGGCGATCGAAGGTGCCCATCGCACGATTCCGGCCGAACACAGCGTGCCAGGTGTCGTGCATGTCTGTCTGCAGGGCATCGAAAGTGAATCGTTGTTGTACTTGCTCGATGAAGCCGACGTGTGTGCCTCGGCGGCTTCGGCCTGTGCCAGCGGGGCCATGGAGCCCTCACATGTTTTGGCAGCGATGGGACTCTCGTCCGATCTCACGATGGGGGCATTACGGCTGAGTCTGGGGCATACAACCACCGAAGGTGATGTCGATCGGGCGATCGAGGCAATCACCGACGCGGTGGCCCGAATACGGGCCGTACAAAATCGCCGTAGCCTCTAAACCCATGAAGGTGCTTGTAGCGATGTCGGGCGGCGTTGATTCGTCAGTTGCGGCTGCCCTGTTGCTTGAACAAGGCCACGAAGTCGTCGGAGTCACGATGCGCCTGTGGGGCGGCGACAGCGACACTGGCTGTTGCAGCGTGAGCGATGTTGATGATGCGCGTCGAGTAGCGCAGCAACTGGGCATTGATCATCTGGTTTTTAACTTCACCGAAGATTTCCATCGCAATGTGGTTGAGCCGTACATCAACGATCACGCCATTGGTATTACGCCCAACCCTTGCATCGAATGCAACCGTCACCTGAAGTTTGATCGTCTGCACGAGCGTGGGATTGTTTTAGGTTTTGATGCAGTGGCGACCGGACACCACGCGCGAGTCGTCAACGAAGATGGCATTTGGCGTTTGATTCGTGGTCACGACATGGCCAAAGATCAGAGCTATGTGGTGCACATGATGGATCAACATCAATTGTCGCGAACGTTGTTCCCAGTTGGCGAAATGACCAAGACCGTGGTGCGTGAACATGCAACTCGTCTCGGCATGCGCACTGCTAACAAGCCCGATAGTCAAGACGTGTGTTTCATTACCTCGGCCAAAGACGAAGATGGTCGCAGCGGGCGAGTGAGTTTTATCGGTCGTCGTATCCCGCTCAACCCAGCGGTCGTAGTTGATGAATCAGGTAACGAACTTGGTTCAGTTGAATCAGTCGAACTGGTCACGCTTGGTCAGCGACGTGGCGTCGCGGGTGGCGGTGGCACGAAGCGATTTGTTGTTGACATCGATGTGCCGGGTCGCAAAGTAGTTGTTGGCCCCGAGTCATTGTTGATGGTCGACCACGAAGTCGTTGAGAATGTGATCTGGAGCCACGAACCATATGTGGGTCCGGCACGAGTGCAGTGCAGTGCTCACGGCGAACCGCGTTCGGCGATGTTGTCTCTTGATGATGCTGGTCGAGTCGTGGCCACATGGACCGAACCTCAACGTCGTATCTCGCCAGGACAAAGCGCAGTCTTTTACGACGCCGATGATCGATTTGTACTAGGTGGCGGTTTAGTTACGCGCTCGGTGCAGATGTCAACTCAGTAAGCGCACGACCTGGTCGCGTGGGGCACACCCGCATTGACTTCACGTGAATCGCCGAGCCGCCCGGAGTCTTCGGAGTCGCGGCAAGAACGATCGTGTCAAAATCTTTGAGCACGATGACTAGTCCGAGGCCGGGGCATTTGCCGCTTAAGTCGGCGGCTTCTGATTGAGCAGTTTCGGTACTGATTTGGACGATGGCGTTGTTCATGAACATTGCGGTTTCAGCCAACACCACATGATCATGGATCACGATTCCTGCTGGCACTGCGACGAGCCAGCGCCGAGAGAAGCGATGAAAACGCTGGGGTAGCACGACCGCTAGCGCGATGGCAATCGCAGCAGTGATGGCGCCGGCAACCCAAATTTCACTCGCGAGCAGATTCACTGCTACGAAACAAAACGAGAGCCACACCAGCCAACTAAGAACTTGAACGATCAATAAAGCGGGCGGACAACGCAACAGATAGCGACGCTCATCGCCGTATGCGGCGAGCTGAACAAACGAATTGCCGACTTCGCCACTCATCGCTAACAAACTTGCAAGTATCGAAATGGCCAATGCAACCGTGACACTGCTTGACATACCGCTAAAAACCGCGACTGCAACAACGATGATCGAAAGTGTGGGCAGGGACAATCGAATTGCAGTCAAGGTTGAACTTGACGGCACCAGTGTGCTTAATAAGGCAACGGCCCACAACACCCAAATTCCGACGGTTGAAGAAATTCCAGTGAGTGAGGACATTTGTTGCAACGAACTAGTGAGTAGTGGAACCACCAAACCAGTTGCGACAACGCACACCCGACTGGCCCAGATGAGGGCCACCGTGAGGTTGTCGGCTTGTTTCTTATCCATCCCTCAAGCGTTGCCGATAGATCATGCCTTCGTGCAATTTGGAGGATATGTGTTGACATATTTTTCAAGATTCATTCAGGCGGTTGCTCCAATTATGTGGACAGAGCGTGACCCTGCTACGAAAGTGGTGTGGAAGGCGGCGAAACAGTGCAAACATCATCGATGCAAAAGCATCTCTTAGGCGGAGTCGCTACCGGAATCGGCAGCCTTCCTCACCGTGATGCTCGTGAAGCCGCCGAGTTTGCATTTTTTGCCACCCCCGAATTGCCGTGTATCCCAAGTTTGCCGCGCCGTTCGCCGGCTGAAGCCATGATTGCTCAAGCAGTGGTTGGCATTCGCGGAATCAGTATCGGTCAATACGGATCGTTGATGGTCAACGTTGAACGCATTGATCCTTTGGCTGAAGTGAAAACTGATCTTGACCATGACGCCTTTGTTGGGTTGCGCACATTTCTTGAATTTGCTCAGGGTTACACCGGCCCCGTGAAGTGGCAGTTCACAGGGCCAGTCACGTTGGGTCTCGCTCTCATTCGTGCTGGTGTTCCGATGCACACCGCATTTGAAGTGGCAGTGCGCACAGTTCGCACCCATGTCCGCAATATCTACGATGCTGTTGAATCTGCACTGCCATCAAGTGCACAAGTGGTTTTCATTGACGAGCCCGAATTGGCTGACCTGATGGAAGATTCATTTCCGATTGCTCCCGACACAGCGATTGATTTGATGTCAGGGGCCTTGGCTGCAGTCGAGCGCGAAGGTTTAGTTGGTTTGCATTGTTGCTCCGATGCCGATGGTGCATCTTTGTTGGCATCTGGCCCAGCCATCTTGAGCGTTCCCGTGAACGACAATCTGAAGAATTACGCTGGCGTCTTAGCTAAGTTTTTGGATAATGGCGGAGTCGTGGCTTGGGGTGCGGTCGCAACTGATGGGCCGTTGATGCCCAATGCCGATCGATCATGGAAGAAACTTGCCGCCTTGTGGTGTGAATTGGTGCAAGGCGGTTGCGATGCCCAGAAACTGCGTCAACAGTCACTCATCACCCCGGCTTGTGGTTTGGCGATGCACTCCGAAGATTCGGCGGCGCAAATTTTCATGCAAGTTCGTGACATTGGCGAACGTGTACGCACTCAGGCATTGGCCACGCGTCTCAACGTTGGTGCGTGAATCAGAGTTTCACCCCCGAACTAGAGTGTGGGCGTGAGTTTGAGTGCTGCTGACCGTCATGCTGAGTTGCGTGCTCTCATTGCGTATCACCGTGAGCGCTATTACCACGATGATTCACCCGAAATCAGTGATGCCGAATATGACGAGTTAGATCGCGAGATCCACGAACTCGAATTTGCGTATCCCGAACTTCAAAGTTCTGACTCACCAACACAAACGGTCGGAGCCGAGATTGCTGAAACTTTCTCGACAGTTGAACATCGTGTCCCGATGACGAGCCTTGATAATGCCATGGATAGCAGTGAGCTTTTGGCGTGGGGTGAACGTGCGGCGAAAGGTTTGTCGGACGAAGCGGTCGTTCAATACGCCTGCGAATTGAAGATTGATGGTCTGGCGCTCAGTCTGCGTTATGAAAATGGCGTATTGGTACAAGCGGCCACTCGTGGTGATGGTCGTTTCGGTGAAGATGTCACCGCCAATGTTTTGACGATTGATGTAGTGCCCAAGACATTGGTATCAAAATCAAAAGTGGGCATTCCGTCAGTACTTGAAGTGCGTGGCGAGGTGTATTTGCCCATTGATGCCTTTGAAAAACTCAAGGCCGCCAAAGAAGCAGAAAATGTTGTCCGCATTGCCGCCGGCAAAAAGCCAGATTCGGTTCCGGTAAATCCACGTAACGCTGGTTCGGGAAGTTTGCGACAAAAAGATGCGAGCGTGACTGCGGGTCGTGGTTTGGCATTTTGGTCGTATCAATTGGGCGAAGTGATTGGTGGGCCCGAGTTCACATCGCATCATGCGACCCTGGACTTCTTTAAGGATTTGGGATTTCCAGTCAATCCCAATATCGCTCTCGTGAATTCAATGGATGAGGTCGCGGCTTACTGCGAGAAGTTTCAAAACGAACGTCACAATCTGCCGTATGAAATCGACGGCGTTGTCGTGAAAGTTGATGACCTGGCGCAACGCGAAATATTGGGTTTCACAGCCCGAGCACCGCGTTGGGCGATCGCGTTTAAGTTTCCTCCTGAAGAACGTACGACGTTGCTCAAGGACATCCAGATTTCGGTAGGTCGCACGGGACGCGTCACGCCATTTGCCGTTCTTGAATCGGTGTTTGTTGGTGGTTCTAACGTTGCAATGGCAACACTGCATAACGAAGATCAAGTACGCCTGAAAGATGTTCGACCTGGCGACACGGTGACGGTTCGCAAAGCTGGTGATGTCATCCCCGAAGTCGTCGGACCAGTGTTGTCATTACGACCCAAAGATTCGCAACCATGGGTATTTCCGTCGGTGTGTTCATGTCCGATGAAAGGTGAACTCACTCGTCCCGATGGCGAAGTGAACATGCGTTGCATTGAACCGAATTGTCCGCAGCAGCGCGATCAGCGAATCATTTATTTCGTGTCCCGTGGAGCAATGGATATTGATGGCTTTGGTGAGCAGACAGTGATACAGCTGTCTGATGTTGGAATTTTGAGCGATGCGGGCGATATCTATTCGTTGACTGTTGAACAATTGCTCACGCTTGAAGGCTTCGCACAAAAAGGTGCCGAGAAACTCATCGTGGCAATTGACGCATCAAAAACTCGGCCACTACCGAAACTCTTGACAGCGCTCGGTATTAAACATCTAGGTCCATCTGCTTCAGAAGCGTTGGCAATTGCCTTTGGTAATTTAGATGACATCATGAATGCGACCGAAGATGATTTAGCAACTGTTGATGGCGTCGGGGGAGTGATCGCGAGGTCTCTGATCTCGTGGTACTCGCGTGCTGACAACAAAGTCCTCATTGAAAAGTTGCGCGCCGCCGGAGTCGAGTTCGGCAATGTGGAAGTTTCACGTTTGCCACAAAATCTGGTGGGCAAGAATATTGTCGTTACCGGAACACTGGTGGATTTTGATCGTGACGGAGCCGAACGGGCCATCAAAGACCGCGGTGGTAAAAGTCCGGGTTCGGTGTCAAAGAAAACCTTTGCTCTTGTTGTCGGCGCAGAAGCTGGCGCCAGCAAATTGACTAAGGCTCAAGAACTAGGTGTGCCGGTTATGTCCGAAGAACAATTCAAAATCGTTTTAGAAACCGGCGAACTTCCGGCCTAATTACAAAACTTCAAAGGACCATTCAAAACTACGTGCCGCCTGGCGACCGTCTTCGATCCTCCAAAAGATGCACTTCACCTTGTGAACGCCGACCGAGTACTTCTCAATGACCGCACCGGCGGTGGGTTCAAAACGAATGAGCGAGTTTCCTTGGTCATAAATTGCGGTTGGCGGTAATTCAAATTGTTGACCAGGTTTGGCGACAACGGGAACAAAATCTTCAAGGCGGGTCGTTGGAATTTCGATGCCATCAAGAACGAGGACTGCTTCGTAACCATCTTGCAAGTTGACGCTGATTTCAGTCTGGGACAGAACTTGGCGATCGTTCGGGGCCGGAGAGATATCAATGATTTCGTCGGGGTATCCCAAGGCGTCGCGACCAGTCGTCGCTGAATTGAATCCGAAGATCACAAATGCCACTCCGACAAGAATGCCGAGGCTGACGAGTACTGACTCGAGTTTGATCTGACGACGCTTCGTTGGCTTCATTTCGGGGGCTTGGTCGAGAGTCACATCGACATTCTCACCGCTAGAGCAGGCTTTTTGCACTTTGTGCTCTTGCCGATGGTCACACATTCGCAACAAAACGCTAGTTTCAGAGCGATGTCAGTCTTCGAAAACCATGATCCCGACTCTTTGATCGGCA
>JBIKOO010000193.1:0-5298 GCA_044358015.1 Ilumatobacteraceae bacterium | reverse complement strand
CCATTAATCCCCAAGTCTGCCGTGAATCAGAGTTGCATTGACTTCACTTCGCAGAACTCTTCTAAACCGAATTTTCCGGCTTCACGTCCGAGTCCGCTCTGCTTGTATCCACCAAAGGGGGCCGCAGGGTTGAACGAGCCACCATTGACCTCAACCTGACCAGCCTTCAGGCGACGCGCCACCTGCTTGGCATGCTCGGGCGTCGCACTCCAAACTCCAGCAGCCAAACCATAGATCGTGTCATTGGCGATGCGAATTGCCTCTTCTTCGGTGTCGTAAGGAATGATCGACAGCACTGGTCCGAAGATTTCTTCACGGGCGATCGTCATGTCGGGGGTGACATTCGAGAAAATCGTGGGCTGCACAAAGAAGCCAGCGCTCAGACCTTCGGGGCTGGCCGTTCCGCCCGTTACCAAAGTTGCCCCTTCGTCAATACCGGTCTGAATGAATCCTCGAACACGATCACGCTGAACAGCTGACACCAATGGTCCGAGGCGCGATGCGGGATCGAACGGATCGCCGACCGTGAACTTTGATGCGGCAGCAGCAGCGATCTGCTCAGCCTGCGCCAAACGAGCACGAGGGACCAACATGCGAGTCAAGGCGGTGCAGGTTTGGCCAGAGTTCAAGAAGCACTTGCCCACGCCGGCGGCGACTGCCTTGGTGAAACCTTCATCGTCAAGGTCATCAAGAATCACGTTGGGGCTCTTGCCACCAAGTTCGAGAGACACCTTCTTCACGTTCTGCGAAGCAACTTCGGCGACGCGCTTTCCGGCGCGAGTTGAACCGGTGAAGCTCACCATGTCGACGTCGGGGTGAGCAGCAATTGCTTCACCGACAACCGGGCCAACACCAGTGACTAAGTTGAATACACCTGCGGGCAAGCCAGCATCGTGAACAATTTCAGCCAAGATGAACGCGTTGATCGGAGCAACTTCGGAAGGCTTCACAACCACGGTGTTGCCGGCCGCCAGTGCTGGTGCAACCTTGAGTGCGATCTGATGCAACGGATAGTTCCAGGGCGAAATACAGCCGACCACTCCGAATGGTTCACGCACAACGATGGAGTTGCCAATTTCTTCTTCGAACTTATAAGTGCCCAGGAGACCAGCAGTGATAGCAAAGTTGCCCTTCGGCAGACCAACTTGAATCATGGTCGCCATACCAACGGGCATTCCGACTTCGCGAGCAACTGCTTCAGCGATCTCTTGTGTGCGAGCCTCAAGTCCGGCATGAATCTTCATCAAGTACTCGGCGCGCTTTTCACTCGGCAATGCGCTCCAACCCTCAAAAGCAGCCTTTGCTGCAGCAACAGCCTTGTCAACGTCGCCAGTTGTTCCGTCGGGAATCGTGGCGATGATTTCTTCGGTTGCCGAGTTGGTGACTTCGAGGACGCCCTTACCTTCGGAAGGAACCCAAGCGCCGTTGATGTAAATCTTGTCGTAAGTGATCATGCCTACACGCTAGGCGCAAGTGAGGTGCTGTGCCTTAGCGAGTCGGCGACAAACCAAGATTTGCGTAAATTTCACTGGTCGCGGTGCTGCGATTCATGGTGTAAAAGTGCAAGCCTGGCGCTCCGGCATCGAGAAGGCCTTGACACAATTCAGTCGCGGCATCAACACCAATGCGACGGATTTCTTCAGCATCATCAGTTCGATCAAGTCGTTCGGCCAGCCATGTCGGAAAGGCGGCACCCGATAGTTCGGCCATGCGACGAATTTGATTCTTGTTAGTCACCGGCATGATGCCTGGCAAGATCGGCTTGGTAACGCCTAGATCGGCGAGTTCATTGACCATCTGCACATAAACATCAAGGTCAAAGAAGAATTGAGTAATTGCAAAATCGGCCCGCGACAATTTGGCGGCCAAAAACTTTCGATCGGAACCGCGGTCGGGTGAACGAGGGTGAATCTCGGGGTGGGCCGCAACTCCAACTGAAAAACGTCCATCGGCCGCCACATCTTCAAGAAGATCGCTGGCGTAGGTGTAATCACTCGGCGCAGGTTCGCCGTCGGTGGGCACGTCTCCCCCGAGAGCCAAGATGTTTTCAACACCATCAGCGGCGTAATCATTGAGAATCTCGCGAATCTCGGCCCTGACGTGGCCCTGGCAGGTCAAGTGCGCCATCGGTGTCAAAGTCGTTTCTTTGCGCATCCACGACACCACCGCATGCGTACGTTGACGAGTGCTTCCGCCGGCACCGTAGGTAACGCTCACGAAACTTGGAGCTAAAGGTTCAAGTTCACCAATCGCACGGCCCAACGACAACTGTGCGCCATCGGTCTTGGGTGGAAAGAACTCAAACGAGAAAGTTCGGCCCGCGGCGAGAAGGTCTGCAATTCGAGCCATGTCACAAGTTTAGAGGCGAAAGCCGCTTAGTGCTTGAAGTGGCGCTCTGAAGTAAAGATCATGGCGATGCCATGTTCGTTGGCAGCCGCGATCACCTCTTCGTCTCGCACACTTCCGCCAGGTTGAATAACGGCTTTGATTCCCGCGGCTGCAGTGGCATCAAGCCCATCGCGGAATGGGAAAAACGCATCGCTCGCACAAACCCCGCCAATGGCTCGACCTGCCGAGCGTTCGGCTGCAATTCGTGCTGAGTCAAGGCGGTTTTGTTGACCTGCGCCAATACCGAAGGCTTGTTGATCTTTGGCGAAAACAATCGCGTTAGAACTCACGATTGAACACACCTGCCACGCAAACGACAGGTCGGCCCATTGTTCGGCAGTCGGTTGAGTTTCGGTGACAACTTTCCAGCTACTGCGATCGAGATTGACGATGTCAGCATTTTGCACCAAGAAACCACCATCAATTGAACGAATATCAAGTTTGCGGGCCGACGGTGCTGAGGCCGAAATCACGCGCAGATTTTTCTTTGCAAGCAACACGTCAAGCGCATCGGCATCAAACGATGGAGCAACAACGACTTCGGTGAAAACTGGTGCGAGGGCTTCGGCCATCGCACGAGTGACGTTGCGATTAACTGCGACGATTCCACCGAATGCACTTACCGGATCGCAGGCATTCGCCAGTGAATACGCCTCTGCTATTGAACCTTGCGCTGACACGGCGACTCCGCACGGATTCGCATGCTTGACAATCACACACGCCGCATCGGTGAACTGATTCACTAATCGCCACGCCGCTTCAGTGTCGTACAAGTTGAGGTAGCTGAGTTCTTTGCCTCCGTGTTGAATCGCAGTGTCCCACCAACTGCTTTCGCCATCAAAGCGATAACGCGCGCCTGACTGATGCGGGTTCTCGCCGTAACGCAACTCTTGAACTCGCGTCGCGCCAATCAACAAATGCTCAGGCAACAATTCTGGTGCTGTATCTTGAGCGGCGATCCATCCAGCAATCGCAATGTCGTAATGCGCAATTTCTGTGAACGCAATCGCTGCCAAATCACGACGAGTATTTGCCGACACCGCACCAGTGCTCTTGATTTCATTAATCACGCGCGCGTAATCATTTGGTCGAACAACAACAGCAACATGAGCATGATTCTTGGCCGCACCACGCACCAGTGTCGGCCCACCGATATCGATGAGTTCGATACTTGGGTTGCTGTCAAAGGGATACAGGTTCACCACGACCAACGCGATTGGTGCAATGTTGTGAGCCTCAAGATCGGCTACATGCGAGGCATCATCAAGGTCAGCCAAAATGCCGGCGTGAACATTTGGGTGCAACGTAACCACTCGGTGCCCAAGCATTGCTGGGAAGCCCGTGAGGTCGGCGACGTCGGCGACAGATATACCGTTCTCCTGCAGGGCTTTTGCGGTACCCCCACTGGAAATGATGTCCCACCCAGCTGCAGTCAAAACCTCGGCGAGTTCAACGATTCCGGTCTTATCAAAAACACTGAGTAAGGCGGTGGGCATACGTTGACCTTAGGCGGAAAAACGAGATCTGAACAAGGTCATGACAATTATTGCCACACATCACTGCTCGGATTCTGTAAGTTGCCGAATAGTGGCGTTGACAAACAAGCAAGCCATGCAATTCATTACTCACATAATTCATCACATTGAATGGAGCAAGTTATGGATTTTTCAAAGTTCAAAACACCAGATTGGCTCAAGGTCGGAGGCGCAGTTGGCTTCCTGATCTTCGGATTTATGAGCTGGGTCAAAGTTGATTACGGCGGAGAAATTGGCAATGTAAGCGATAGCGCTGGTTCCGTTTTTGACTTCTTGTTTACCGGGACCATCCCGTGGATTTTGATCATGGCATCTGCCATCGTCACAGTTTTGCTCGTCACCGGAAAGATGAAGCAAGGAAAAACGAATTGGCCAATGTTGATGGTGATTGCCAATGGTCTCGCGGCAGTCTTATTGCTCATCCGTTTCATCTTCAATCCGCTTGACGGGAAGAGTGCATTAGAAGCATTGGGTGTTGACGTTCAACGAGGAATCGGAATGATTCTGTCGGTCATTGCTGGGCTCGTCGCAGCCGCTGGTTCAATCATGAGTTTCACCGCTGGTGGAGGAAATTTGAAAGACCTCACCGATGTCAACAAAATTAAAGACGGTTTCGGTCAGAACTAAAAATTCATTCGTTAATGCAAAAGAGCCCGAGGCGTTGCCTCGGGCTCTTTCAATTCTGGTCAGTTCTTCAGCTGATTGATTTGATGATTTCTGCCATCAAATCGCCGGCTTCGGTTGGGTTCAGGCCCACCTTCACTCCAGCGGCACGTAATGCATCCATCTTGCCCTGAGCAGTTCCCTTGCCACCCGAGACAATGGCGCCAGCATGGCCCATCTTCTTGCCGGCCGGTGCAGTCACACCAGCGATGTACGCGCTCATAGGCTTGGTGACGTTGGCCTTAATGAATTCAGCAGCTTCTTCTTCGGCCGATCCACCAATTTCACCGATCATGATGATGGCGTCGGTTTCGGGGTCGTTCTGGAATTCACGCAAGCAATCGATGAAGTTGGTTCCCGGAACGGGGTCTCCACCAATTCCGACACACGTGCTCACGCCAATGCCGCGCTGCTTGAGTTCGTACAGAGCCTGATAGGTCAAGGTTCCTGAACGGCTCACGATGCCAACGTTCTTTTTGCCAGCCTTGGGCAATTCAGCAATTTCGCCGGCGGTGATTCCGATGTTGCACTTACCTGGGCTGATGATGCCTGGGCAGTTCGGACCGAGCAAACGGGTCTTGGGGTAATCGCGGATCAAAGTGTTGAACACTTTGGCTTCATCTTGCGCCGGGATGCCTTCGGTGATGCACACGATGAAAGCGATGCCAGCAGCGGCTGCTTCAAGAATTGCAGCAGACGCAGCCTTGGGCGG
>JBIKOO010000044.1:0-14067 GCA_044358015.1 Ilumatobacteraceae bacterium | reverse complement strand
CACCATTGCATTGGCAATGTGCTCGCTCGTCGTGAAGGTCAGATGGCCTTGCGTTGGATGATTGATACTTTTGCAACAATTGAGCTGATTGGTGAGGTCAAAGTGAATCAGCCGTTTATTCTTCGCGGGTTAACAACATTGCCGATCAAATGGACGGTACGGACATGAATCAATTGAAGAGCACGCGGGTTTCCATTGTCACGGGCGGAGCATCTGGTATCGGTCGTGCAACAGTTGATGCTCTGCTGGCCGCTGGCGAATCAGTCGTCGTGGTTGATCTTCCAAGCGACGCACTGCGTGAAGTAGAACAGCATCCTCGAGTTCTTGCAGTCGGCGGAGACGTTACTGATGTGGCAACCAATGAACTTGCTGTCGCACTGGCTGAAGGCGAGTTCGGTGGCCTTGATGCCATGATCCTGAATGCGGGACTTCCGGCGAGCGGAGACCTTCTCACTTTGCCAATCGAGGTCTTTGACCGCGTTCTTGAAGTCAATGTGCGCGGTGTGCTGCTTGGCATTCGCGCTGCGGTGCCCGCATTGCGTCGTCGTGGCGGTGGACGCATCGTTGTCACTGCTTCAACATCAGGCATTAATGCCGACCCAAATATGTGGCCGTACAACACGGCCAAGGCAGCGGCAATCAATTTGGCTAAAGGTGCCGCACTTGAACTTGCTGCCGATGCAATCACTGTCAACGTAGTGTGCCCTGGTCCAACCGAGACCGGCATGACGACGGGTATTAAACAAGTCCCAGAGGTATACGAAAGTCTGCGACGCGCTGTTCCGCTTCAACGTTGGGGGCAGGCGAGTGAGGTTGCTGCGGTCATCGCCTTCTTTGCATCAGAAGCATCAAGCTTTGTGACTGGTGCCGTCGTACCGGTTGACGGCGGCATTACTGCTAATACCGGCCAATTCACACCGCGTCCGTTAACTAGATAAGACCGTTCAACAAAAATCTACGAGAAAGAGACAACCATGGCAGAGCATCCCGAAAACTACGAAGACGTCACGATTTACGGATTGGACGACGATGTTGAAAAAGAATTGTTACTTGCGCAAAATGAGTGCACGTTTATTTGGTCAAATAAAGAGGGCTGGCCAGTTGGCGTCATCATGTCCTATGTGTTTGTCAATGGAAGTTTCTGGTTGACAGCGTCATCGCAGCGAGCTCGTATTTCGGCAGTCCGTCGCGATCCACGGGTATGTGTTGTTGTGACATCAACGGGTTCAAAGATGGCTCGTAATAAGACAGTCACATACAAGGGCGAATGTGTTTTGTACGACGACCAGGCAACAAAAGACTGGTTCTATCCCGCTTTGTCGGCAGCTGTGATGGGCAATAGCGATCCGGTACGTCGCGACACATTTACAAAGTTTCTTGATTCGCCGCGTCGAGTCATTCTCGAAGTGAAGCCCACGCAACGAATTGGTTACGACGGTGGCAAGATGGGCAAAGCAACCTCTGAGTGGATGGCCGCCAATGCGGATCCGAAGAAAGAAGATTGATCATGAGCGAAAAATCTGAAAATGGCAAACTGGGTCTTTCAGCAGACGAAGTTTTGACGACCACACGTTCGGTGCGTAAGCGCCTCGATCTCACGCGTCCAGTTGAGCGTGAAGTTCTCATGGAGTGCATTGAAATTGCCCACCAAGCACCGACTGGGTCAAACATGCAGGGTTGGCGTTGGTTGTTCATCGACGATCCAGTGAAGAAGAAGGCCTTGGCCGATATGTATCGCGCCAACTACTACCCGTATGTCAACGATCCCAATCGTCCCAAGCGTGATGCTCAAGGTGAACGAATTGTTGACTCATCAATGCACCTTGCCGGCATCTTGGAAGAAGTTCCCGTGCTGTTGATTCCGTTGATTGCTGGTCGTCTTGATGTGGGTACGCCTACGTTTGGACAAGCTTCGGCTTGGGGATCGTTGCTTCCCGCGGTGTGGAGTTTCATGCTTGCGTTGCGTGAGCGTGGACTCGGTTCAGCATGGACGACGTTGCATTTACCCAATGAAAAAGAAGCGGCTGAACTTTTGGGTATTCCGTTTGATCAGTACACCCAAGCCGGTTTGTTCCCAGTCGCCTACACGATTGGTACTGATTTCAAATTGGCTAAGCGTGTACCGGCAGAAAAGTTCGTGCGCTGGAATACCTGGAGCTGATTAACTGCTGGCCCAGGCGCGTGCTTGGGCCGAAGCAGTCCAAGTAATCGCATTGGCAATGACCTTGCGAAACTTCGGATCAACATACGTCACTGGTCCGTCGCCAAATTGAATGTAAGCGAGGGGAGCATGTTTGGCTTTCTTCACCCAGGCGACCAGATTGCTTCCAGCTGGATGCGTCCAATTCTCATTGCTGTTGCGTTGACCACGAATTGCAAGATCGGCTGAATAGAAGTTCTTGGGGTCGTCAGTTGCGAAAGTCGTGCGCATGAGTGGAATGACTTCATCTTCAAAGACGGGACAACAATACAGTTCATCATTCAATGTGAATGAACTTCCGAGTCCTTCACAAATTGGATGTTCAGAGTCAATGACTTCGATGGAGTGTTCAACATCAAACACATAACCAGAGTCGGGATACTCCACCCCACGTAATGTTGCCGGCTGATAATGGAATCGTCCTCCAACAAGATCAGCAAAGCCTTCCCACATCGGCCAACTTGCTAATGAGTGATGCATGAAAACTAAACCTGTTCCGGCATCTTGAAGATCACTAAGAACTTTGATGTGCTCGGCTGTCGGCGCGGGAAGGTCAACAGGGGGATTGCCGCCCGTGAATTTCAATCCCGGCATGTCATAGAAAACAACAACGTCGTACCCCATTGACGGCGTGTTGGCGGCAGACCATGTGATGTTGTCAATCGAATCAAAGACTGCAAAGAAAGCATCGGCCACAAATGGGTGACCACCGGTGACGACTTGTACAGAAATTTTTGGGTCAGCCACGTCCAACGAATGCCCATTCACCCATGATCTTGTTTTCATGATCTAAGCGAATTGCCAAAATCTCGCGACTACGAAGGTGAAGGGCAGTGTGCGATGCGGCAAAAACTTTCTCCATTGCCACTGAGAAACATTCACCGGCAAGACCGTAGGTCTTGCTGATGTCATCAAGATGCAGACTGTCTGATCGGCCAGCATGATAAGCGCTCAAAGCGGCAGTGAGTTCGTCAGACTTGCCGAGTGTTGATTGAACTTCGTTGGCGAAGCCAATCATGAGATCGGTTTCTTCGTGCATCCACGCAATTTCGTGAGCGGCCCGTTCAGCGACATTACGCAAAACGTTTTCCAGCATCTGGATAGTGATCTTCACGGTCGGGTCGCTGACAGCCGCGTCGACGGCGGTGAGAAGTTCGTTCCGGCAATCAAGAATGATTTGGTCGGTAGTGGGTCGAGAAAACATCACGGTCCCTTTCAGAGTGTCGGCGGGATGCAACCCGCCAAGAAGTTGTTGTGTCCGACGGTGAGCGCATTCAACGTGTATGTCGTCATGATCCCCGAGTTTTGTCCTCGCGCCATCGCTCCGGCGCCGGCTAGAACTTGACCGTAAACAGTGATTGCGGCGAGAGATGAGAAATACCCAAGCGTTGCCATATTGATGGTGTCTTCGCCAAAGCCGGTCTTCTCGCGATATCGCGCTAAGAAAGCTTCAGGGTCTGGCACGATGAGATTTGGACCAGAGGCTGACGAATAGATCATGTAGTAACCGAGATCTTCGCGAGGATCGCCAATATGAGTGAGTTCCCAGTCAATGACCTGATGTGATCCGTCGGTCGAGACCATGATATTGGCGGGTTGAAAGTCGCTGTGTACTAGTCGTAGCGGAAGCGGTGGTGGACGATTGGCATCAAGCCATTCGGCGACGTATCGCAAAAAGGGATTTGACTCCGCGTGGTTACGATCGGCTTGACGAAAGCGATCAATGAGGCCACCCAAATATGTTGACCAATCGGTCGGACGCGGAATCGATGAACCAACGTCGTCAGGATTAATACGGTGTACCGCAGCCATGGTGTCAACGAGATCGAATGTATGTCGTCCGTAACCAGTCTCGGGGCTGCACTCGTTGAGGTGCGCTTGCAACGATTGTCCAGCAACGAAGTCGAGCACAATCGCTTTGGTGCCGAGTTGGGATCCGGTGCTGTCGTAGTAACGAGCTTTTGGCATGGGAATACTTTGCGCTTGTCCCAGAGCACTCAGTAATGCCCACTCGGTATCACGATCTGTTTCCATCATGGCTTTGCCTGGGGGAGGGTCACCGCGCAAAACGAGAGTCTCAGTCGTGCCGTCTTGCCAGCGCACTTCGGCTCGGGCCATGAGGCGGCTGTAGCCACCAGTCATTGCTTCGTAACTCGTGACGGTCACAGTCTGGCCAGACTCTTTGGATAGAAATGCACCGAGTAATTCGGGCATAGCTGCTACATCTTGCATGATTTCTCCCGCGAATAAAGTTGTTTAGTGACGCTCAAGTGCTGGTGCTGCGACGCGGTGGTTCGCAATTTGTGGTCCGCCGACCCAGCCGCATAACTGCGGATCGCATCCGCGGATCTCACCCTCGATGTAACTGCCATCGATATTGAAGAGACCCCATTTGCCATCGAGCGAAACTTTGATATGCCCAGCTCCATCTTGTTCATACAGGGCTTTGGAAAAAGGATGAATGATTCCGTGCATCACTGATCACCTTTGCTCTTGGGCGCTTCTTCGCTCGTAATGTAATCACCGAGTTTCTTGTGAATCCAACGAACTTTGGCCTCTTGATAATTGGCGAGCGTGATTCCGGGCTTGCGAGTGGTTTCTAGACCTTCTTGGACACGACACATGTTGAAGACATCTTGTTGGAAAACCTTGGCCAACATGCCAAGTTCTGGAGCGTCGGTGAATGGCTGATCGATCGTCAGATCATGGCGCTTGACCGGCTTGGGCTTTTCACCCTTGTACGGAGACAAGAAGAAAACTTCCATGATTGATGAACGATGATCGTCGCCGTTGGGACGGAAGCGATACACGATGCGGTTGAACGCGCCCCAAGGATGCATATTCGGGAAGATCGTGTAGTCGATACTGTCCATCATTTCGGCATCGCTCATGGTGTCAACCCGATCTCCGACCATTGGACGCCAGCGCTCGCGAGCAGCGCCCGATGCGATGGCGCGAGCCGAGGCTCCTTCAGGTATCGAGATGGGACTGTCTTGGTCAACACGTACGTCAAGCATGCCGCGCATCATGTCGTCTTGGCTGACTTCGTACCACAGCAACGGACTTGTTGAAAGTCCTGCAGTGATGACTCGTGAATAGTTCTCCCACACATCAACTTGCGAGTTGGTGTCGGCAAGGTACGGGAGAATCTGCGGGTGAGTGGCGTTGACGTGGTATGCCTCACTGAAGGCTTCTTGGGCAATCTTCCAGTTGGCGCCGATGATCTTGGTGACATGGGCTTCAACACAACGGTCTTCAAGATTCCAGATCTCGAACTGTTCTTTGATTCCACCAAGGAAATCGCTCAGCGGTTCACAATTGTTATCGGGATTAATGAACACGAATCCGGCCCAGGTGTCAACGGCACACTCGGGCAAACTGAAATCCTGTTCCTGTCGTTCTTCAACATGGGGGAAATCCCACTTTGCTGGAACATCAGCAAGTTCACCTTCGAGGGCCCACGCGAATCCATGAAACGGGCAACGGATTTCTTCGCAGTGACCGTCATAGTCTTTGAGCTTGCGACCGCGATGCAAACAGGCGTTGGGGTAGGCCTTGATTGAACCATCGGGCTGACGCACCACGATGTACGACTGATTGGTGATGTCGTAAACGATGTAGTCACCAGCTTCGGGGATGTGGTCGGTGCGACAAGCGAACTGCCATACGCGACTCCAGAGGCGTTCCTTTTCAAGTTCATGCCATTCGCGAGTGATGTAACGAGCGATCGAAATGTCCTCATCGCCCAAATATTTGGGGGCCTCGAGGCGCAGTACGTCGGGAACCGGGTGGGTGTCGGTATCAAGAAGCTCTTGGTAAGTAATACCTGGGGAGCGGGCTTGGCGAGGATCTACTGCGGTCATATACCCATTATTGACCGTCTGATTAGTTTGATCTAGTACCGAAACGAGTCGGCAGGGCAATTAACCGGATTAATCGCCTAAAAACCGATCAATCTCCGAGATAGCAGCGAGGGGATCAGACACGTGAATCGTTGACCAGCCAAACGACTGGGCCATTTGAATGTTTTGCGGGAAATCGTCGAGATACAGGATTTCGTGGTGGGCGACACCCAACATGTCGGCAGTGGCTTGGTAGATGCCTGGCTCGGGTTTGCGCGAACCGACGGCGAAGGACTCGACAACGGCTGTGAAATCCTCGAATCGCAGATCTTGCTGCATCTTGGGACGGAATTCGGCGAAGGTATTCGTCAAAAGGCCAGTCTTGAGACCTTGGCGCTTCAATTCGGTGACCTTGTCAACCATCGGACCGATCACCGTGTATTGACCAGGCGACATCAGGGCATCGATTTCATCGCCGTGCAACCTGATGTCGTGTTGGCTGGCCCATGGGGTTAAAGAGTCCTGGATATCAGCCACAGCGATTTCGCCCCGTTCGGCTTGATGCCACGGATGATCGCCACTTTCATGAGGCCCGAGCATGATGGTCAGCATCGTTGGGACATCGGTGGCGTGGCGCTCAGCAAGTTTGCTGAGTTGGTTGGTAATCGAAGTAATCAGAACTCCGCCGAAGTCAAAGACGACTGCGCTGATTAAAGATTTCGGTGGCGTAGCCAAGGGCATTGCGTTTACCCTATTGTGACTTCTGTCGTTCGCCATTATCGGATCTTTCGAAGATGGCGAAGCGAGAGGTCAATACATATTTTCTTTGGGGGGAACAGATGCTGACATTTGCGAATATTTTTGAGGCTCACGCAGATGAGTTTCCAGATGCCTGTGCGATCGCGTATGCCGATCAAGAAGTGACATGGGCACAGTATGACGAATGGGCGGCTCGACTTGCGTCGGCGTTCAGTGCCTCGGGGATTGGGCTTGATTCTAAAGTGGGCATGTTCATGTACAACTGTCCCGAGTATTTGGTGACGCAGTATGCGGCGTTCAAAAATCGCGTCACGCCGGTGAATGTTAATTACCGTTATCTCGACGATGAGTTGTTGTATCTGCTTGACAATGCTGATTGTGAAGCATTGGTCTTTCATTCAAGTCTCGGCGATCGCATCTCGCGAATTAAAGATCGTCTGCCGAAATTGAAATTGCTGATTGAGGTACTTGACGGTCAATCGGCCAACATTCGCGGCGCTGTTCCGTGGGAATCAGTTTTGGATGAGCATGATCCGGCTCCGCGCATTGAACGCGGAGTTGACGACGTGTACATGTTGTATACGGGTGGCACGACCGGCATGCCTAAAGGCGTGATGTATCCAATGGGAGCCTTTACCGAGGGATTCTTGGGTTTTTACACCAACAGTGCAGGATTGCCGCCGCTGAAAAGTCTTGACGAGGTAACAGGTCTGGCCAAGATGATGCATACGGCGATGGGACAAACAGTCGGTATGCCCTGCTGTCCCTTGATGCATGGCACGGGCGTGTGGCTAGGGGCTTTAGTGCCGCACCTGATGGCTGGCAAAGTGGTTCTTCTGGATGGGCAGTCATTTGATGCTGCGCGCATGTTCCAAGCCGTAGAAAAGCATGCAGTCGCATCTTTGATCATTGTTGGCGATGCGTTCGCCCGACCGATGGTGCAAGCACTGAAGACACAGGCCGAGACCGGAACGCCGTTCGACACATCGTCGGTCAAGATGATCATGTCAACAGGAGCAATGTTCTCAGCCGACAACAAGGCTGAAATATTTGAGTACATGCCAACCACGGTCGTGATGGACATCCTCGGATCGAGTGAAGGTGGCATGGGGCAAACCATGGCGACTAAGGACAATGTCAATACCACCGCCAAATTCGGTGCGATGCCCAATACGAAGGTCATCAATTTTGAGACCGGTAAAGAAGTGGCTCCAGGCTCGGGCGAACAGGGTATGGTCGGCGTGAGCGGATCAGGTGTGCCAATTGGTTACTACAAAGATCCTGAAAAGTCGGAGCGAACTTTTAGGACTTTTGACGGAGTTCGGTACAGTTTCCCAGGCGATATGGCAGTCGTTGAAGCCGATGGAACCATTACGTTGCTCGGCCGAGGCTCTAATTGCATCAATACCGCCGGTGAAAAGGTATTCCCCGAAGAGGTCGAAGAGGCTGTCAAGACTCATGATTCAATCGCTGATTGTTTGGTATTCGGAATACCTGATGAGAAGTTTGGTCAACGCGTTGTCGGCGTGGCATGCGTGAACCCCGGAGCCACGACCCCAACTGGTGATGAAGTGATTGCTTACACCAAGACCAAGTTGTCCAGTTACAAAGTTCCCAAGCAACTCGTTATGGTAGAGACAGTGCCACGTGCAGCAAATGGTAAGGCTGACTACGGACTTGCCAAGAAGTTGTTTGAAGCACAATCTGATTGAGGGGAATCATGACTGCTGTTGATCCAGGTTTACAAACGGAGAATTTAGGTAAGGCTCGCAGCACCGGCCCGAGTGTTCAAGACTTACTTGAAGCAGACACTCGTGATGTCCCAGTTTCTTTGAAGGATCATTCGTACGAATTGCAAGGAACCGCGGATGTTCCCAAGTCGCGATACACCTCGCATACATTTGCTGCTCTTGAAAATGAGTACATGTGGACAAAAACATGGCAGATGGCTTGCACCGTGGATGAGGTAGCCCAACCGGGCGATCATGTTGTCTATGACGTGGCTGATCAATCACTCATCGTTACTCGTACAAAAGATGGATCAATCAAGGCGTATCACAATTCATGTTTGCACCGTGGAACAAAGTTGCGTGTCGATGATGGACGCGTCGCATCTTTTCGTTGTCCGTTTCATGGTTGGCGCTGGGATCTCGACGGTGAACTCGTTGAGTTGCCCGCTGAATGGGATTTTCCGCAAGTGTGGCAACAAGCAGACTCGTGTTTGCCACAAGCCAAAGTTGCAGAGTGGTGTGGCTTCGTATTCGTAAACCTTGATCCAGACGCAATTGCGTTTGAAGAGGTCGCCAGCAAGTTGGTCGAACACTTTGGTCGCGACTTCAACATGAGCAATCGTTACAAGGCTTTTCACGCCGTGAAAGAAGTTCCGGCGAACTGGAAAGTGGTGATGGAAGCATTTGCTGAGGGCTACCACGTCATTGCAACACATCCGCAGATCCTTGAGTTTGCTGGTGATGCCAATAGTGAGTATTCCATCTGGCCAGATTCGCCATTTGTGACGCGGTTCGTGAATGGTTTTGGATTGCAAAGCCCACACCTTGGCAACTTGACTGAACAACAAGTCGCTGATGCATACCTGGCATTCTCAGCCCGCGCCGCGCGTGGAGCAGTTGTCGTTCCAGAAGGATCAACGGCGCGTGCGGTCGTCGCCGATGTTTTTCGTTCGGTGATGGGTCCGCTGTATGGCAAGGACCTATCTGAGGTTTCCGATTCCGAAATGCTTGATGCACATCTGTATCACTTGTTCCCAGCATTCGCTCCGTGGGCCGGTACGGGTCAATCGTTGGTCTACCGCTGGCGTCCAGGTCCGACCCCTGATACATGTTTCATGGACGTGATTCGCATGATGCCGGTGCCAGAAGGAAAAGAGCGTCCTGAAGTTGCCCCGATTCAACGATTGACCTTAGAACAAAGATGGACCGAAGCAGTTGGCATGTCTGGACTTGCCGATGTGTTCGAACAAGACATGGCCAACTTGCCCAAGGTTCAACTTGGTCTCAAGATGACGGCCAAGCGCGCCAAGAAGGGCGTCTCGTTTGGTGTGTATCAAGAAGCCCGTATGCGTTTGATTCATCGTCATATTGACAATTGCATTCTTGAGGGACTGGCGACTGATGGTCGTAGCGCCGACGAGTTGACTCCATTCATCATGCCGCAAGGCTGATCGCAAAGAATAGAGAGACAGTTGAGTCACATATGTTGAACGAGAGTTGGGCCACGCTGTGGGAAGGCCTTGCCGCCAAACAACCTGATCATGTTGCCGTAGTTATTGGTGATACGCATATTCGCTGGCGCGATCTTGATGATCGAGCATCACGTATCGCATCGCTCTTTACTCAGTTTGGTGTTGGTCATGATGCCAAAGTGGGGCAGTTGTTGTACAACTGCCCTGAATATCTCGAGACTGCGTTTGCCTCATTCAAGGTGCGGGCGAGCACAGTCAATGTGAACTACCGCTATAAGGCTCTTGAGATTGTGCACGTGTTGTCTGATTCTGGTGCAACGGCGTTGGTTTATCACGGTGCATTCAGCGATGTTGTCGAACAGGCTCGTGCGTCACTGCCCAACATCAAGTTGTTCCTACAAGTAAATGGTGGAGACAATCTTCCGTTGTTACCTGGTGCGGTTGACTATGACGCAGCGATGGCCCAAGAGCAACCAATGGCACCAATCGTTCGTTCGGGTAACGATTCGTTGTTGCTATACACCGGTGGAACCACAGGGCTTCCAAAGGGAGTCGTATGGAGTCACTCTGGATTATTTGGGGCACTTGCGTTCACCGGCTATGCATCGCTTGGTCTGCCACTTCCTGAAACAATCGACGAAGTGGCGCGAGTTGCCAGTGAATTGAATGCCGCAGGTACCAGTCCGGTCAACATGACGGCGCCGCCACTGATGCACGGCACCGCAATGTTTTTAGCATTTTCAACTTTTGTTCTTGGCGGAACCGTGGTTCTGTTGGGTGGTCGAAAATTTGACGCTGCTGAATTATTGCGACTGGTTCAGCGCGAACGCGTGACTCAGTTATCAATCGTCGGCGACGCATTTGCGCGACCCATTGTTGAAGAACTGGAACGTGCTGAAACAGAAGGTCGTGCGTACGATCTGTCATCGCTCGGACGAATTGTCTCTACTGGTGCAACGTTGTCAGCCGAGATGAAACGCGCACTGATGAAGCGTGCAACCAAAGCCGTCATTCTTGACATGGTTGGCGCTTCAGAAGGTGGCCCATTTGCGGTAGCGATGACGATGCCTGGTCAAGACCCCGTTGCCACCGCCGCGTTTATGGCCACACCTAATACGGCTTTGTTCGATGATCAGACATGGGAAAAGATTGAGTTCGGTAGCGGCCGTTCGGGTGTGCTCGCGGCCTCGGGTTCCATGCCGGACGGTTATTTCGGTGATCCCGAGAAAACGGCCAAAACATTCCGCGTGATTGATGGAGTGCGTTACACCATTCCGGGTGACTTCGCCGAAATCGAAGCAGATGGCACGGTGCATCTACGTGGCCGTGGATCAGTGTGCATCAACACTGGTGGAGAAAAGGTGTATCCCGAAGAAGTCGAAGTTGCGGCTCGCGCTCATCCAAGTATTGAAGACTGTGTTGCGGTCGGAATGCCTGATACGCGCTTCGGAGAAATCGTGACTCTGGTTGCTTCACGCAAGTCAGATATTTCAGAAACTGACCTCATTGAGTATGTGAAGAATCAAATAGCAACGTACAAAGCCCCACGACGCATTGTTTTTGTTGATGCGGTGTATCGCAGTCCCTCAGGCAAGGCTGATTATCGCTGGGCTAAAGAAATCGCCCAGCAATAACCCGTTTCGCTGACGGGCCCGTCAGATGGACCGAATCAGCTGAATTTGGCGCTGGCCTTAAAGTCAGGGCCATAAACGGGAGCAGTGGCGTCGATGCGGTGCTTGCGACTCACTGCTGACTTCAGTCCATATTTGCCGAGCAATTCACGCATGTTGTGATAGTTCGGGTGATCAAAATGGGCGGCAAGGGTCTCTTCGTCGGCCCACAGTTCGTACACCTGGATGTGATCGGGTTCGCACGGGTCGGCGGCAAAGCAGTAAACGATGCAGCCAGGCTCTTCGTCGCGAGTGGCCTTTTGGTACTTGGCGGAATCGGCAACGGCGGCATCGCGTACCGCGGGATCGTTGAGGCGGATAGATGCTTCGATGGCAATAAGGCTCATGGGGCTACCTTATTCGGCGGTTGGGTTGAGTCATGAGTCGAGGTGCGTGTTCCAAGATGTGAGTTGGCATAATCTTCACAAGGCTCACCAGTTGAGGTGAGCGAGAGGGGCCGTCATGTTTGCTGCATTGATTACCGGGTTGAACAAAGTCGAGATGGTTGAGTTTCCAGATCCGACTCCCGCAGCCAAAGGCGTTGTCGTAGACATTGCGTTCTGCGGTATTTGCGGTACTGATATTCATGCGTACCAATCGGGGAATCCTTATAACCCGGCAATTTGTGGCCATGAATGGTCCGGCACTCTGAGTGCTGTTGGTTCGGATGTGAAATCCTTGAGCGAAGGTGACCGTGTCGTCGTCGCTGTTGCGCCGGCCTGTGGTCAATGCGCACCGTGTCGTGCTGGTCAGGCTGATCGTTGCATGGTGTCGCTGCTGTCGGCTCTCGGTCGTGATGCGATGGCTCCCAAGCATGGTGGATTTGCTCCCCGGATTGCTGTTGACGCAATGCGAGTTGTGAAGACCAACCCATTATTGAATGACGCGCAAGCTGCTCAAGTTGAACCAACAACGGTTGCTTTTCACGCGGTTCGCCGTAGCGGAATTCGTTTAGGCGACATAGCAGTGATTCAAGGCGCTGGTCCTATTGGTCTGGGTGCGATGCAGTGGGTGAAAGCCGCTGGCGCAGGTGTTGTGATTGTTGTTGAGCCAAACGAACAACGACGTGCATTGGCAACCGAACTTGGGGCTCATCACGTTGTAGTTCCAGGCGCCGATGCTGATCGACTCGTCAAAGAGCTCTCGCATGGTTTGGGGGCCGACATTGTGTACGAATGTGTTGGTCGCTCATTCGCTGTTCAGTCGGCAGTTGATTTGGCGCGCCGTGGTGGATCAATGTGTTTGATTGGTCTTGCCGATCAAGATGCCCCCATAACACCGGTGACATGGCTGATGAAAGAGATCTCGGTCTCGTCGGCGTTGGCGTATAACCACGAAGAGTTTGAGATGTGTATGGGAATGATCGCTGACGGGCGTTTTCGAACCGAGCCATTGCATTCTTTGACGGTCGGTCTTGATGGTCTTGATGGTGCACTGGCCGATTTGGCGAGTGGAACATCAGTGCATACAAAAATCTTGGTTGATCCGCGAGTGTGAACTCACGGTTGTCGTTACTGCTGAATCAACCGTTTTCGCGAACGCCGGCTTCGCGCATCATTGCAGTGGGCTGACGGTGGAATCGGCCGTTGCCTCCAAGCGTGGTGGCGCCGGCATCGACGACCAAAGTGTGACCAGTGATGTAACGGGCTTCGTCGCTTGCGAGATAAACCGCAGCATTAGCAATATCTTCGGGCAACCCAGCAATACCAAGCAGTGAACCCTTGGCAATATGTTCAATCGTCGCATCAAGTTGATCGGCCTCGCCGGTCATCACAGCCGACGTCATTGCAGTGGCGGTATTGCCTGGGGAGATCGCGTTCACGCGAATTCCGTTACCAGCTAGTTCAGAGGCGACCGACTTGGTGATCCCGATGACGGCATGTTTGCACGCGGTGTAACAATGCGGTCCGAGGCCACCGAGAATGCCGGCGGTACTCGATGTTGAAATAATGACACCACTTCCTTGGGGCACCATGTGCCGCGATGCATGCTTCATGCCGAAATACACACTGTTCAAGAGAATGGCGACGGTGCGGTTCCATTGATCGGTGTTGGTGTCAGCAATGCGACCAACCGCGCCGACAACGCCCGCATTGTTGAACATGATGTCGATGCGACCAAATTCTTGGACCGCGAAATCAACAGCAGCGGCCACTTGCTCTTCAGCGGTGACATCAGTATGGATGAAGCGGGTATCGGCACCAAGTTCTTTAGCCAGGGCTAGACCCGGCTCATCTTGAATGTCAGCGATGATGACTTTGGCGCCTTCTTCAACGAAACGACGGACTGCGCCAGCACCAATGCCGCTGGCGGCTCCAGTGATAACTGCAACTTTGTCTTGTAAGCGACCTTGAGTTCCCATGATGACTCCGTATGTTCGGTAGTTGGTAGTTG
>JBIKOO010000173.1:0-2576 GCA_044358015.1 Ilumatobacteraceae bacterium | reverse complement strand
CATATCGCTGCGCTAGCGACTGGTATGCGAAAGTTTTTATAAGGAGAGAATTTATGTATGAACTAATGGGCCTTGAATATCGGAACAGTCGTTTGCGGATGCAAGAGATTGCTGCATCGCTGAGTGATGACGAAGCCAATTCAATTGTCGCGGCATGTCCAGAATGGAATGTAAGGGATCTCTTCTCTCACGTCACGGGAATCGCGGCCGACCTCGGTTCAGGTAAAGGCCCAACAGGGGATACCCAAGCTTGGGTTGACGAATTGGTGATTTCTCGTAAAGGTCGTTCGTTGGCAAGCGTTGTTGATGAATGGAATGAAGTTGGTCCAACGTTTGAAGCTGCCATTGACAACTTACCCAAGCGGTTGTGGACGCTGACATACGACACCGTCGTTCATGAGCATGATTTGCGAGCTGCTGTCAAAAAGCCAGGAGATCGCGAATCGGAGGGTGTCAAGATCTCTGCTGTGCTCGGATTGAAGTTGGTGAAGGTTGATTTGGCTTCGAAATCCCTTCCGGCATTTCGGGCCATCATCGACGGTGTTGAGCACAACATCGGCGATGGCGAACCAGCACTCACCTTGACTGCATCAGCTTTTGATACGTTGCGTCTGTTGGGCAGTCGTCGAACTTTGGCCGAGATGAATGCCGCCAACTTTGTCGGTGACTTAGAGAAGATGCTGCCTGGTATTACTCACATGGATCTGCCAACCACCAGCCTCGGCGAATAGTTCGGCTACGCTCAAGTTTTGCAAAAGTATCTACAATCAATTTTCATAAAATCAATCTTCAAATTTTCTTGAAGTTAGGGGAAAACTCATGGGTCAGTTCACTGGTAAGACGGTTCTCATCACCGGAGCTTCATACGGTCTTGGCGAAGGATTCGCCGAAGGATTCGCCAAAGAAGGTGCCGATCTTGTGTTGACGGCTCGCAGCACAGAAATGCTGGAAGTCGTCGCCGAGCGTTGCCGCAAGTTGGGTTCGAAGGTCACTGTCGTCACCGGCGATGTATCTGTTGAAGCCGACGTCGTTCGAGTTGTCGAAACAGCAATCAAAGAGCACGGCAAGATTGATTCGCTCATCAACAATGCGGGTGTTGGCGATATGCGCGGAGTTTCACCCGAGAACTTTGACATGGCGACGTGGAATTGGATTATTTCGGTTGACCTCAACGGAGCATTCATGTACATGCGCGAAGTTGGTCGGCACATGCTCGAGCGCCAAAGCGGCAACATTGTCAATATCTGTTCGATCATGGGTAGCGGAGCAAACGAAGCCAACATCATTGCTTACACCGCAGCCAAAGGTGCATTGCGCAACTTGACCTTGCAGCTCGGTTGTGAGTGGGCCGACCGGGGAGTTCGCGTGAACTCGGTGTCGCCTGGCTTCATCATCACCGAAATGGTTCGCCCCGCTCTTGAAATGATGGGTATGGACAAGTGGATTGCCAGCCGTACACCTATGCGCCGCGTCGGTGAACTTGAAGAAATCGTCGGACCCGTCATGTTCTTGGCTTCAGATGCCGCGAGTTACATCACCGGACATGATCTCTTGGTTGATGGTGGAACCAACGCATCAAACGGTACGTACCAGATTCCGCCGATTCACCATGAGTGGAACAAGGACTCGGCTCCGCGAGTTGGTAAGGGTTACCCCGGTATCCAGCCTCGCCCCGATTGGTACGAAGCTTTGGCACCTGGCATCCCCGGCATTCATTATCCAATGCCGGAAGCGTAAGAACTGGCCAGTTCGCGAGGCTGAAATTCTTGTTGCTGACTTGGTGACTAGTTCATCAAGTCAGCAACATGATGATCACGCATCGCTGCTTGAGCACGCTTGATCACTTCAGTCCACAAGGCCATGGCGCGCTCACTTGATGAGTCAAGTGTTCCGACGGCGTACACCGGAATAATCCAGCCATACAGCACGCCAACTCGGTAGTCCTCCATGAACTGGTCAAATGCATAACCAGTCACACCGTTGGCGATGAGTTCGTCGTGGTAACCCTTGAGCAAGGCTGCTTCATGTTCGCGGCGTACATCAATCGGCACGCTTTGGCTCATGAAATAACCGACGTCGTAGGCGCCACCTCCTCGGCTACTGGTCTGGAAGTCGATGGCCCATACGTCGTCGCCTTCGCCAAAGAACAAGTTGTCAAGGCGGTAGTCAAAGTGCACGATGGTGTTGGGCATGGCCGCAAAACGATCAAGTAACTGATGAACATTGCTGCCGAACTTTTCCATCAGCGGAACCATGTCTTCATCAACGGCATGGGCAAATACTTGTAAGAAGCCAGGCAACGACTGGTCGTAGATACCGGCTCCGATTTTCATACCTTCACTGTTGATTGCCGGCATCCACTCGTACTGGTTGAGTCGTGGTGACTCCCAAAACTCGGCATGGACGCGAGCGACAGTCTTCAACGCATTCATTGCGTCGCGAGCGTTAACTCCGACTGACTGATCTCCTTCACGAAGATGACCCAAATCTTGCATCAACAATACGTAGTCATCAGTTTCGTATTCGGCCATGACCGCGTAGGCCTGCGGGACGCCAGTCAGTAGGGGAGCGACCTC
>JBIKOO010000185.1:0-12371 GCA_044358015.1 Ilumatobacteraceae bacterium | reverse complement strand
TTGCGCATGTGTGATCAAACCCGACGGCGATGGTGTTCCAATTGCTGCCACCGATTTGGGTTGGGGTGGTGCGTTGGGTGGTGGTGCCGTCGCCGAGTTGTCCGTTGCCGTTGTTGCCCCAGCACCAGAGTGTTTTGTCGGTTTTGGTTGCGCATGTGTGATCAAACCCGACGGCGATGGTGTTCCAATTGCTGCCACCGATTTGGGTTGGGGTGGTGCGTTGGGTGGTGGTGCCGTCGCCGAGTTGTCCGTTGCCGTTGTTGCCCCAGCACCATAGGGTGCCATTGGCTTGGATGCCGCACGTGTGCTCGCCGCCAGCGGTGATCGTGGTCCAGTTGGTGTTGGTGCCGATTTGGGTGGGTGTGGTGCGTTGGGTGGTGGTGCCGTCGCCGAGTTGTGATGTGTTGTTCCAGCCCCAGCACCAGAGGGTGCCATTGGTGCGGACGCCGCACGTGTGCTGGCTGCCAACGGTGACGGTGGTCCATGTTGGATCAGTCATCAAAAGAGCAGGTGTACCTGAGCCCTCAAAGTTCTGTGCCAGGACTCGAATCTGATAACCAATGCCGCGGGTGAGACCCGTGATGGTTGTTGTGCTTGTTGCAGATACGCCGTCGTTGTATGTGGTCCAGTTGGCTCCGTTTGTTGAGTATTGGACCACATAGTCGGTGATGGGTTGTCCACCGTCGTCTGTTGGTGCGGTCCATGATAATGAAACCGATGTTGCAGTTTTTCCTGTGAACGAAACTCCTGTGGGTGCTGCGGGGACTGTTGCTGGAGTTGCATTTACGACAGATGTAAATGTGCTGGTTCCTTCGATGGTGGTTTGTGCGACACGGAATTGATAGTTAGTTCCTCGGGTGAGGCCGGTGACCGTAACTGAGGTCGATGTTGAGGTTCCATCGTCAAATGTGGTCCAGTTGGTTCCATCGGTTGAGTATTGGATTGTGTAGTCGGTGACTGGTTGGCCACCGTTGTCGCCCGGGGTGATTGAGAGAGTGATTGAGGTACTGGTCTTGGAAACGACAGCGACTGAATCTGGAGCCGAGGGGGCGACGGCGGGATAAATCAGGGTTCTTGTTGATCCAATTTTGATTGGGGTTGTTCGGTCGGTGGTGGTGCCGCCTCCGAGTTGACCGTAGCCGTTGTATCCCCAGCACCACAGGGTGCCGTCGCTTTGAACGCCACACGTGTGCCCGTTGGTTTGGATGGACGTCCAGTTGGTGTTGGTGCTGATGCGGGTGGGAGTGGAGCGGTCGGTGGTGGTGCCGTCTCCGAGTTGACCGTCGCCGTTGTTTCCCCAGCACCACAGGGTGCCGTCGCTTTGAATGCCACACGTGTGATATGCGCCGGTTTGGATGGACGTCCAGTTGTTGTTGGTGCCGATGCGGTTGGGAGTGGAGCGGTCGGTGGTGGTGCCGTCTCCGAGTTGACCGTAGCCGTTGCGGCCCCAGCACCACAGGGTGCCGTCGCTTTGAATGCCACACGTGTGATATGCGCCGGTTTGGATGGACATCCAGTTGGTGTTGGTGCCGATGCGGGTGGGAGTGGAGCGGTTGATATTGGTGCCGTCTCCGAGTTGACCGTAGTCGTTGCGGCCCCAGCACCACAGGGTACCGTCGCTTTGAATGCCACACGTGTGGCCATAGCTGGTTTGGATGGACGTCCAGTTGGTGTTGGCGCCGATGCGGTTGGGAGTGGAGCGGTCGGTGGTGGTGCCGTCTCCGAGTCGACCGTAGCCGTTGTGTCCCCAGCACCACAGGGTGCCGTCGCTTTGAATGCCACACGTGTGGCCATAGCTGGTTTGGATGGACATCCAGTTGGTGTTGGCGCCGATGCGGGTGGGAGTGGAGCGGTTGATATTGGTGCCGTCTCCGAGTTGACCGTCGCCGTTGTTTCCCCAGCACCACAGGGTGCCGTCGCTTTGAATGCCACACGCCTGATATGCACCGGTTTGGATGGACGTCCAGTTGGTGTTGGTGCCGATGCGGGTGGGAGTGGAGCGGTCGGTGGTGGTGCCGTCTCCGAGTTGACCGTAGTCGTTGCGGCCCCAGCACCACAGGGTGCCGTCGCTTTGAATGCCACACGTGTGATTTGCACCGGTTTGGATGGACGTCCAGTTGGTGTTGGTCAAATCAAATGATGCGCCGGCGCCTTCGACGTTTATAGCGCGTACGCGGACTTGGTAGCCGGTGCCACGGGTGAGGCCACTGATGGTGGCTGTGGTGTTGGTTGATGTTCCGTCGTTGTATGTGGTCCAGTTGGCTCCGTTTGTTGAGTATTCGATGATGTAGTCGGTAATGGGTTGACCACCGTTATCGGTTGGTGCGGTCCACGATAATGAAACCGATGTTGCAGTTTTTCCTGTGAACGAAACCCCTGTCGGTGCAGTGGGGACTGTTGCTGGAGTTGCATTTACGACAGATGTAAATGTGCTGGTTCCTTCGATGGTGGTTTGTGCGACACGGAATTGATAGTTAGTACCCCGTGTGAGGCCGGCGACAGTAACTGAGGTCGATGTTGAGGTTCCATCGTCAAATGTGGTCCAGGTGGTTCCATCGGTTGAGTATTGGATCACATAGTCAGTTATTGATCGCCCACCATTGTCGCCCGGGGTGATTGAAAGGGTGACTGCGCTAACAGTCTTTGATGCGACTAAGACTGTTGGCGCAGAGGGTGCTTCTGCAGGAATCACTTCGTTGGCTAAAGGGTTTCCTGGCACAACAACAGGGGAGTTGCGGACAGGAAACGCAACGTTGCCAACTAGAGCTGTTGAATCTCCCCAACACTGCAACGAGCCTTGAAGAGTTGATGCGCAATTGAAATAACTGCCTGAATCGATTTTCGCCCAAGTTGTTGTTGAGATTCTTGTTGGCTCAGATTGCAAGTTGGTAGTTCCATCTCCGAGTTGGCGTGATGAATTATTGCCCCAACACCACAAACTGAAATCTGAACGAAGACCACAGGTGTGTGACCAACCAAGAGAGATATCTATCCAATTTGTGTACCCACCTGAGGTCTCCGTTGGACTTAACACATTGGATTGAGATCCGATTCCTAATTGGCCACCACCGTTATATCCCCAACATAGAGCAGTGCCATTTCGAATACCGCAGGTGTGGCTGTCGTTAGCTGAAACTGTCGTCCAAGTTGAATTTGTCGATTCTTGAACTGGATCTCCTTGAGCTTCTGTAGAACCGATGCCCAATTGTCCGGAATCATTGTTGCCCCAACACCACAAACTTCCAGTGCTTTGACGAGCGCACGCGTGCCACCTGCCGACAGATAGTGATCCTTGTGTGGTGGACCAATCTGTCGCGGTACCAACTTGGTCTGGGGTTGAACGATTGGTTACATCAGTGCCATTGGCGAGACGTTGGTTTTGGCCGAGTCCCCAACACCACAGAGTGCCGTTCGCTTTAGTTGCGCAGGTGAACTCGTTGCCTGTTGAAACATTTGTCCACGTTGTATCAGTCCCGATCTGGACGGGAGAAAGTTGACGATCAGTCGAGCCGATGCCTAGTTGTCCAGAAGCGTTGTAGCCCCAGCACCAAAGAGATCCTGTAGTCCTTATCGCGCAAGTGTGACTGACTCCTGCGGTGACAACTTTCCATAGTGCACTGGGCGCGACCTGTATGGGGATGGTTCGGTTAGTCGTTGTTCCGTCTCCGAGTTGACCCTGCTCGTTGATACCCCAGCACCACAGCTGGCCCTGCTCGTTGATTGCGCAAGAATGGTTGTGTCCACTTGATATCTGACTGCCTGAACCATCGGTCGCTAAATAAGTTGGCGAGCCTGTGCCTGCTGCGGAGACAGCCAAGACACGAACTCGATAGCCAGTGCCGCGTGTGAGTCCAGTGATGGTGGCCGAGGTAGTCATAGATGCTCCGTCAACGAAGTTTGTCCAGGTGGTTCCGTTGGTGGAGGTTTGGATGGTGTAGTCGGTGATGGGTTGGCCGCCGTCGTCGAGCGGTGTCTGCCACAAGATTGACAAAGAGGTCGATCCTCGAGAAACGAGCGTGACTTCTATCGGTGGAGAAGGAGGATCGGCTGGGATTGCTTCGCTATTTGTTGACCAGTTGCTGGTTCCTTCAGCGGTTACTTGAGCGACACGGAATTGATATGGCGTTGAACGCGTAAGACCGGTGACAGTGATCGATGTTGATGTGGATACACCGTCGACGAATGTTGTCCAGTTTGTGCCGTCGGTTGATTTTTGGATGGTGTAGTCGGTGACAGGACGTCCACCATCATCACCTTGTGTCACATTGAAGGTCGCTGATGTCGCAGTTTTTGATGCGAGTGTGATTGACGTTGGAGCCGACGGCGAGACTGCGGGGTAGAGGATTCTGCTGTTGGCTGTTGCGCTAGTTCCTTCGATGTTAACGGCATTGACGCGTATGTAGTAGCCGGTGCCGCGGGTGAGTTCGGTGATTGTTGCCGTGATTGCTGTTGACACGCCATCGACGAAGGTTGTCCAGGTGGTGCCGTTGGTTGATGTTTGGATGGTGTAGTCGGTGATGGGTTGGCCGCCGTTGTCGGGTGCGGTCCATGAGATGGTGAGTGTGTTCGCTGTTTTCGATGTAACAGTAATGTTGGTGGGTTCGGCTGGTGTGACAGCGGGGATTATGTTGGTGAGTGGGGTTGAGTATGGACTGGTGCCTTCGGCGGTGGTTTGTGCGATACGGAATTGATATGTGGTTCCGCGCGTAAGGTCGGTGACGGTTATCGATGTCGATGTGGACACACCGTCATTGAATGTTGTCCAGTTCGTGCCATCGGTTGAGTATTGGGCGGTGTAGTCAACGATTGGTGTTCCGCCGTCGTCGCCTTGTGTGACTGTGATGGTCACAGTGGTTGCAGTTTTTGAACTGTAGGTAATTGTTGGTGTTGTTGGGGCGACTGCAGGTGTGAATGCCGTTTGGACGGCTGTCGGTGTGTTGCGTTGGGTGGTGGTGCTGTCGCCGATTGAGCCGTTGGTGTTTGTTCCCCAGCAGCGAAGGATGCCGACAGTTGTGAGTCCACATGTCGATTTGTAGCGAGCGGTTCCATTTGCCCAGTCGATGCCGGCACTTATTTGAGTTGGTGTCGTTGAGTTCGTGGTTGTTCCATTGCCTACTTGACCAGTGTCGTTGCCTCCCCAGCACCACAATGTGGTGTCAGTTCTGCGACTACACGCGTGGCCCCAACCGGCCCACACTGAATCCCATGTCGTCAATGTGCCGATTTGTGTTGGGGTTAACAGCGTTGACGTTTCTCCGCTTGCGAGAGCTCCGATGCCATTGACCCCCCAGCACCACAACGTGCCAGTTGTTTTGGTAGCGCAATTCCATTGAGACCCGGGTGCGATCTGTTTCCAATCAGAGGAAGTCCCTACTTGTTGCGGTGTTGTAAAGTAGACAGCGCTTGAACCGTTGCCGGCCTCACGGTTGCCGTTGAAGCCCCAGCACCACAATGTGCGGTCGGTTTGGATGCCGCATGTGTGACTCCAGCTTGGAGTGACGCTAAGCCAGGTCGAAGTTCCTATCTGGATTGGAGTTGTTTGTGTTCCTGTTGATCCTCGGCCAACTTGGCCCCAAGTGTTTTCGCCCCAGCACCACAATGTTCCAGTCGTTTTGATGGCACAGATGTGATAGTAGCCAGAAGATATTGATGACCAGTTTGTATCCGACCCGATTTGTGTCGGTGTTGATTTGTTGACAGTCGTGCCATCAGCGAGTTGTGAATTTGCGTTGTTGCCCCAGCACCACAATGTTCCCGTTGTTTTGAGGGCGCACGTATGCGTGTCGCCACTTGATACTTGAGCCCAATTGTTAGATGAATCAATTCGAACCGGGAAAGGCATGGTGTTGGAGACACCAAGTTGACCATTTTCATTATTTCCCCAACACCACAAACTCTGACCTGTAGCGATTGCGCATGTGTGAGCACTACCTGACGACACTTGCAACCACGATTGCGCTATCGCAGCAGTGCTGGTTCCTTCGGTGTTGATGGCGCGTACACGGACGTAGTAGTTGGTTCCGCGGGAGAGCCCGGTGATTGTTGTTGTGGTGTTGGTGGATGTTCCGTCTGCGAAGGTTGTCCAGGTGGTGCCGTTGGTTGATGTTTGGATGGTGTAGTCGGTGACAGGACGTCCGCCGTCGTCGGGTGCGGTCCATGAGATGGTGAGTGTGTTCGCAGTTTTTGATGTGACAGCAATGTTGGTTGGTGCAGCTGGTGTGACTGCAGGAATGATGTTGGTGAGCGCTGTTGAGTAGGGGCTGGTGCCTTCGGCGGTGGTTTGTGCGACACGGAATTGATATGAGGTTCCACGCGTCAGGCCGGTGACGGTGATGGACGTTGATGCGGATACGCCGTCGACGAATGTTGTCCAGTTTGTGCCGTCGGTTGATTTTTGGATGGTGTAGTCGGTGACAGGACGTCCACCATCATCGCCGGGCGTCGCTGTGACGGTCACTGACGTGGCGGTTTTGGAAGAGAATGACGCTGTCGGCGGTGACGGCAAGACAGCGGGGATGGCGTATTGGGCAATTCGCGGAATCACGAAACCAGTGACAGGTGTAGTCGTAACAGACCCGTTACCGAGTTGGCCGAAGGTGTTGGTACCCCAACATGTCAGATAGTTTGAGGTGGTCAACGCGCATGCTGTTTGTCCGCCTGCGTCGATCTCGGCGATGTCTGATAGTCCAGTGACTTGAGTGGGCGTGCTGCGGTTGTTGAGGTCGTTGAGTCCAAGTTGTCCAGCGTTATTTGAGCCCCAGCAAGAAGCTGATCCAGAGGTGAGGACAGCGCAAACAAAGTCGTAGCCAACGGTCAATGACCGAGCGTCTGTCAACACTCTTACAGGCCAAGACTGGTTGGTGGTGTTACCGATTCCGACTTGTCCGGCATCGTTTAGGCCCCAACAGTAAATGTCTCCATTTGTCCGTCTCCCACAGGAGTGGACCCAATTGACGCTGACTTCGGCCCAGTCGTAATCAGTCCCGACTACATAGGGCGTCAAACTTGTGTTGTTCGACCCATTTCCCAGCTCACCCCAGCCGTTGTCGCCCCAGCAGAACAAACGACGATCAGACCTCACCGCACAAGTGTGGATCCATCCAGCCGAAACATCGAGCCAACTGTCGGCTCCAATTTTCGTGATTGCGCCTGGTCTTGTTGTGGAGCCATTGCCAATCTGGCCGGAGCTGTTCTCTCCCCAGCACCAAAGTCCACCGTTTTGATCGATGGCGCAGGTGTGTCGACCGCCGGCCGAGACTGTCTTCCAATTGGAGGCAACCCCAATCTGAGTTGGTTCAGCGAAACTCTCAGCACTTCCGGTCAATTGGCCGAAGGCATTTGATCCCCAACAAAACATGCTTCCATCAGTGCTTATGGCGCATGTATGGTCGTAGCCAGCCGAAGTTTTGGACCAAAGTCGTGGGCCGGCGACCAAAAGAGGTGTCTGAGAATTTGTTGCCGTGCCATCGCCTAGGCGCGTGCCGTTAAGCCCGGCACATCGGGCGAGACCTGAGGTTAAAACCCAACATGAGTGAGATTGACCGACGCTCATGCTGGATGTTTGTGAGTCCCATGGACCGGCGCCTTCGGTGTTGATGGCGCGTACGCGGACGTAGTAGCCGGTGCCGCGGGTGAGTCCGGTGATGGTTGTTGCGGTGTTGGTTGATGTTCCGTCGACGAATGTTGTCCAGGTGGTGCCGTTGGTGGATGTTTGGATGGTGTAGTCGGTGATGGGTTGTCCGCCGTCGTCGGGTGCGGTCCATGTGATGGTGAGTATGGTCGCGGTTTTTGATGTGACAGCAATGTTGGTTGGTGCTGCGGGTGTGACTGCGGGAATGATGTTGGTGAGAGCGGTTGAGTAAGGACTGGTGCCTTCTGCGGTGCTTTGTGCGACACGGAATTGATACGGGGTTGAACGCGTGAGGTCGGTGATGGTGATTGACTTCGACGCTGAAACGCCGTCAACGAATGTTGTCCAGGTGTTGCCGTCTGTTGAGTGTTGGATGGTGTAGTCGTTGATCGGACGACCACCATCGTCGCCGGGAGTCCATGACAATGTGAGACTTGAGATAGTTTTCTCGGTAACTACTAGAGATATGGGTGCCGATGGCGGCACCGCTGGTACGACCAACTTTCCAATCCCTAGCCAAGAGATTTGCGTTGGGGTGAGACGGTTTGTGGTGGTGCCGGTGCCGAGTTGGCCATTCCCGTTATTGCCCCAACACCAGAGGGTGTTGTCGGTTTTGGTTGCGCAGGTGTGATCAGCGCCGACGACGATTGTATTCCAATTGATGCCTACGATTTGGGTGGGTGTGTTGAGATTGGTGGTGGTGCCACCGGTGCCGAAGCACCAAAGAGTGTTATCGGTTTTGGTTGCGCAGAAGCCGGACTCGCCGGCGGTGTTGTCATTCAAGGAGTAGCTAAGTACTGTCGCGTCGGAGTGCTGGTTTGTGTAAATGTTGTGGGCGGTGATGTTTAACCAGGTGTCGCCTGGGACTTGTACAGGTGTGACGGTGCCGTTTTGAAAGAATTCATTTTGTCCCCAGCACCAAAGTGTGCCGTCGGTTTTAGTGGCGCAAGTGTGGAAGTTGCCGACAGAGATTTTTTCCCACGTGTTGCCTGGGACTGGTGTGGGTGGGAGGCGGAGGTATGTGTCGGCGACGTGACCATTGCCCTCGCTGAGAATTACAACCGACCAGGTTTCGTTGGCTCCCCAGCACCAGAGGGTGTTGTCAGTTTTGGTTGCGCATGTTTGAAATAAGCCGGCGGTGATGTTTTCCCAGGTGTTGCCTGGCACTTGTGTCAACGCAGTAGTGTACGGGTCGTCTGAGCCGAGTTGTCCGCTCCGGTTGTCTCCCCAGCACCAGAGGGTGTTGTCGGTTTTGGTTGCGCATGTATGAAGGGAGGCGGCGGTGATATTTTTCCAAGTGGTGCCTGGGACTTGTGTGGGAGCGTAAAGGTCATAGTTTGTGTCCCACCATTCTCTCTCAGTATCGAGTTGCGACATATCGTCGTTGTCTCCCCAGCACCAGAGGGTGTTGTCAGTTTTGGTTGCGCAGGTGTGATACCAGCCGGCGGTGATGTTGTTCCACGTGGTGCCTGGGACCTGGGTGGGGGTGTAACGGTCGTTGGTATCACCGGTACCGAGTTGTCCGTCCGAGTTGTTGCCCCAGCACCAGAGGGTGTTGTCGGTTTTGGTTGCGCAAGTGTGACTTACTCCCGCAACAATCGAGACCCAAATATCTGTGTATTCCTGCATCGGTGCTGATTGACCACTTTCGTTCATGGCACTAATACGGGTTTGATAAGGCGTGCCTCGGGTGAGGCCGGTGATGGTGGTGGTCGTGTTGGTTGACAAGCCATCGCTAAATGTTGTCCAACTGTCTGTGCCATCAATGGAATATTCGACGAGGTAATCGGTGATGGGTTGTCCACCGTTGTCGATGGGCGCATCCCAAGACAAAGAGATCGTTGTTGCCGTTTTGTTGGTGAATGTCACGTTGGTTGGTGGGTCGGGCGGAAGCGCAGGCGTGGCTGAAATGATATTGGACCATTCGCTGGTGCCTTCGACGGTTACTTGAGCGACACGGAATTGATACAAGGTTCCGCGTGTCAGGTCGGTGACGGCTATTGATGACGATGTAGATATGCCGTCGTTGAACGTTGTCCAGTTGGTGCCGTCTGTTGAGTATTGGATCGTGTAGTCGTTGATGGGGCTACCACCATCATCGCCGGGAGTCACGGTGAAGGTCGCTGATGTGGCGGTCTTGGAGACCGAGACGACGCTGGGAGTGGATGGGCCAAATGCTGAAACCTGAGACGGGCTGAGTATCAGGACTGTTGATGTCAACGTCAAAACTAGAAATACATGAGTAATGTTTTTGAATAACTTTGGCGCAAGAGCAAATCTCAATAGCGGCTTCAGTGCATCTTGTCGGAACTTGTTTTGAGCACATTTCAAGAACATGTACATGGGGCGAGTCTAAGTTAATAACACTGCCGAATTGCCTTCTTTAAGAACCAATTTAAGGAATGTACGAAAGACCTAAACAGTATGAGTTTTGGGTGTTTTTCAGTTGGCGTATTTGACGGTTACTGGTGGTTCGTGAATGAGTTGAATTGCACAATTGTTGACTTTTCACCGCAAGATTGGGCTAACGGCACACAACAGACCATCGTCATTCGGCGATCTTTTTGAAAGGTGTTGTATGTCATCGTCTGAAAGTATTGGAGTTAATGTTGTGCTGCTGCGAGGTTCATTAAGCAGTGAACCCGTGGTGCGGGACTTGAATTCAGGATCATTGGTCATTGGGCTTGAAGTGACGACTCGTCACGATGACGAACCGACTCGTACGGTTCCGGTGTCAATCTTCGACCCCGCCAAGCCCGATGACATCTTGTCGTTATTGCCTGGTGATGAAGTGGTCGTGGTCGGAGCAGTGGCCCGCCGCTTCTTTAAAACCGCTGGTGGTACTGGTAGTCGCACCGAAGTGGTGGCGACCGATGTTGTGCCCACCCGCCAAAAGGCGCGAGTCAAGAAACTCGTCACACGCCACCTCGAGAGGCTGGGATCGGCGCTGGAGTGACGACTACGCTTGGCAACACCGTTTCGTAGCCATACGCCGACAAAGGACTTCCCACATGAACCAAGAGCAGTTAGCCCGCATGCGCAGTGGAGACGGCTTCATCGCCGCACTCGATCAAAGTGGTGGAAGTACTCCGAAAGCCCTGCGCCTGTATGGCATCGAAGAGAACGAGTATTCAGGCGACGCCCAAATGTTCGACCTCATTCACGGCATGCGCAGCCGCATGGTGACGAGTCCCTCATTTGGCGGTAACCGAGTTCTGGGCGCCATTCTTTTTGAAGGCACCATGGATCGCGACATCGAAGGTCAGGGAAGCGCCGACTATTTGTGGAAGACCAAAGGTGTCATTCCGTTCTTGAAGATCGACAAAGGTTTGGCCGACGACGCCGACGGCGTGCAGTTGATGAAGCCCATGCCCGAACTTGATGCATTGCTTGCGAAGGGTGCCAGCAAGGGCATCTTCGGCACCAAGATGCGTTCGGTCATCAAAGAAGCAAACAAGGCTGGCATCGACGCAGTTGTTGCTCAGCAGTTCGCCGTTGGTCGTCAGATCCTGGCCGCCGGTTTAGTGCCGATCATCGAACCCGAAGTTGACATCACGAGCTCAACTAAAAAAGAAGCCGAAGTGTTGTTGAAGGCTGCTTTGTTGGCCGAGTTAAATGCTCAGCCCGCCGATCAGCCCGTGATGTTGAAACTCACGTTGCCCGAAGTTGATGACTTCTACCAAGAACTCGTGAAGCACCCGAGCGTGTTGCGTGTCGTTGCTTTGTCGGGTGGCTACAGCCGCGAAGAATCAAATCAGCGTTTGTCGCGCAACCATGGCGTGATCGCGAGCTTCTCGCGAGCACTCACCGAAGGTTTGTCGGCCAAGCAGAGCGAAGCAGAATTCAACGCAACTCTCGACTCAACGATTCAAGGAATCTTCGACGCCTCACGTACGTGAGAAGTTTTAGTGCAGTGGTCGTTAGTGCAGTGGTCGGACGACTGGACCAGTGCGCAACTTGGGTGTGAAGAACGTCGACTTCGGCGGCATAAGCAATCCTTCATCGGCGGTTCGCTGAATTTCGGCAACAGTCACTGGACGAATCAATACTCCTGCTGCTGCTTTTCCTGAAGCGACGATGTCGGCAACAAGTCCGACTCCATGCTGATAACTCACATCGTGCGACACGTTGGCAAGTGCATGCTCAAGTCGTGCGCCGTCAAGATCGCGAATGCCTGCGAACATGTCTGGTCGCGGAATCATGAAGGTCCCGTTGCCCTGCTCGTCAATGAGCACAAGCGCACCTTTGTCTTGCATGTCATAGGTGATTGATGCAACAACTTTGCCGGCAGGAACGAATTCAAAGAACTTGGCAAAAGTCGCTTGTAATGCCGCAAATTCAATGCCCGTGTACAAACGATGAATCGCCTCAACGCTCAATTGTTCTTCAATGAGTTCACCCACATATGTCATGGTCAGTTCGGCTGAACCATTACTGCCGGTGTCGGTTTTGCGCTGTTCATCACGGAACGTACGACTAATCGCGTAGCGGTGGTGGCCATCGGCGATCACCACATCGTTTGAACTTACTGCTTGCGAAATTGCGGCAACACGAGCCGGATCAGACACTCGTTCGATGGTGTGCGTGACGCCTTCGGTGGTGACGGTTCCGAGCAATTCGCCGGGAGCCCGCAACAACTCGGTGAGCCCTGCAGTGAGCGACAAGCCCCACACCGGTGACAAGTTGGTCATGGTGGCGCGAGTTAAATCAAGACGGTCGGTCTTGGCCTTTGGAGTGGTGC
>JBIKOO010000036.1:0-16810 GCA_044358015.1 Ilumatobacteraceae bacterium | reverse complement strand
GCGAGACGAAGGTGTAGGTGAGCGCGACTCCAACGATGACAGCAAAGACGATTGCCAGAACGAGTCGGTTGTCGTCAATGATTTGGGCGATCCGTTCCTGCCAGTTCAATACCTGGCCAGTGAAATCATCATCATATTTATCACGAATATCGTTGAACCAATACCAGGTGAGATACAGACCCGAGAGAATCATGATGACTGCTGAAGCGATTTCAACGTAGGTCATTCCGATTCGGAGTGACTTCAACAAGCCACCCTGTGCCAACGCGAGCGTGACGGTCAATGTGGTAATGAGCAATGACATGGCGAGGCCATAGAGCACGATGGCGATGATTCCTTGAAAGAAACCGTCGGTATCAATGGTGCCAAGAACTGTTGCCGAAAATGGTCCAATGGTGCAGCCAATTGAAGCGATGGCATAAGCCAAGCCGAAAACATACATTGAGGCCACAGTTTGGTCACGTTTTCCAGTTTCAAGTTTGGGGGTTGAAAATGGCAGGCGATAGCCGAACAACATTGCGATTCCCAAAATCACCAGGGCGACACCGATTAATAGCGAAACATATTTCGCATTCTGATTGAGCCAATCAGTAAATAGTCGACTGACACCGCCAACAATGATGAAGATTGTCATGAAGCCAGCGGAAAGTGCGGCACTGACCAGGAGTGCACGACGTACCGTGGCCCGTTGAGTACCGGGACGGCCACTGACGCCGAGAAAGTACATGAGATATGTCGGAAGTAGAACAAATCCGCAAGGATTGACTGCAGCGAGCAAGCCGCTACCAAAACTCAACCACAAGCGATCAGAATTGGCGATCATGAGATACCCAACTCTTTCAACGCTGATGCGATGTCATCAGCGGTGAGTTCTCCGGCGATCTGCTTGATGATCGTGCCAGCGGCATTGACGAAGTAAGTAGTGGGGAATGTTGAAACACCGTTTGCAACGACAGATTCTCCATTTGGGTCGCGCAAAATTTCATAATCAATACCGAGATCCTCAATGAATGAAGTTGCGACCTCGGAAGAGTCCTGAGTGTTGATGCCGACGAAGTTGACTTGCGCACCATATTTTGCGAATGCATCCTGCAATGCGGGCATTTCTCTTTTGCATGGTTGACAGTTTGAGAACCAATAGTTGATGAGTGCTGGTTTACCGTCAGTAAAGAGGCTTGCCGTGTTGACAACTTGGTCGTTGAGATCACGAACGTCGGCTGGTTTTAGTTGCTTACCTACGACTGGGGCATTGGTACCGATACCAGGCTCTTGATAGACGCCAGGTTGATCAAGAACAACATCAGACTTGTTGGAGTCCGACTGGTTCGAAGCAACAATGACGATGGCGATTGCCGAAGCAGCAACACCGGCGAGTAGGGCAATGAAAAACGGGTTCAGCCGCCGTAGTGAAAACTTCATTGCCACAGTCTCAGGTTAGTTGCCATCCATCTGATCGGGGCTCAGGCGAATTGGGGCTGAGATGGGATTGGGTCAGGGATGCCCGGCCGCAGTTTGGGGGGATACTGCGGCCGGGATCTCCCGGTGCAGTGATGGGGTCGTCAAGCGTTGCCCACCACCGAGATGTATGTGAAATGGATGAATTTGCAAAGATCAGGCGACGCGGATGGCCACCTCGTAGCTCTTCTGATCACTAACGCTCAAGATGCTGCGAATTGTGCGATCTTCGTCAATCACCAAAATGGGCTTGGGTAAAACTGAAGGTCTCCCGCGGGGTCGGCGGTCAACCACGATGCGTCCATTTTCAATAAGTTCACCTCCCCAGACGCCCCAGGGTTCCTCGCGTTCAAGAGCACCATCTAGGCACGAGGCAGATAAGGCACAGCGGGTGCAGATTGCTTTTGCTCGAGCTATGTCAATGTTTTCGTCGCTGAAGAACAGCGGAGTCAGCGTGCCATTGCCATCGGCGCAACGGGCTGTTTGCTTGATGAAAAGGGGAGCGACGATTTCTTCAATTGGGGCTTCAAGGATCATGGTCATGGTGGTTCTCTTTCTTCGTGGTGTTGTTGTGGATAGATGGTTTGGTGTCGGGAAATCGAAAAAGGCCGCTGGGATTTCCCAGCGGCCTCAGTGAGGATTCTCGACGTTGGTGTGTGACCTACGTGAGTGACTCCCTGAGCCGCTGGGGTGAACGCTTGGTATTCACCGCTGCGAAGCCGGCTGCCATATAGGCAGTCTTGGCGGCTGCATGCTTCATGCCTGCGTGCTTAACGGCGAACGTGTTTGCAGACGCGAAGGAGAACACTGGCCATGAGATCACTGGCCATGAGATCATGGAGATCAGCGGGGTGTTCTGGAGAGACATAACGCTTCATAGGCAATCACTTTGAAATGACAAAGTCAACTGAATTAGCAAAGACCACTTCTTTAGGCGGTGCTGTGGGACCGCGAAGAGCGCCAAAAAGTGATGGCCAGAAGGAGAATACCCCCTGCTAGAAGGGTGATTCCACTGGCTCCGAGGAGGATGTTCTGGCGATGTTGAGCCTTTTCAGAAATACTTTCACCGCCACGAAAGATGAGAAAAAACCCGAGGCCGATCAACCCGAAAATGGCGACCGATAGCGAACTCATGATTCGCAGTCGTCTCAACGTGGTTTCATCAATTTCAGACAGATCGGGGTTAGCAGTTGCGGTCATACCTCTGAGAGGGCGCAATACCTGAAATCTCACACTTTTCTCATCAATACTTCAGACCAACATGCGTAGTTTGTTCAGAATTTGTTTGCCAGTTAGAGCGTTGAACTTTGCTCTCCCGAAAGTTGTGCTTGCGAAACTTTCGCTACGTGAACACGACACTGATCAAGAGAATTGATCGCACGGCCTTACCAATCGTGGCGATGTCCGGTGTTTCGTTTATCGGCACTGCGTGCACACCCTTGTTGTTAGGAAATCCCTTGGCATTGATGTTGCTCAGTCCCCGAATCATCTTCATGGGTTTGGCGGCGGGGCAAATGTCGCTTATTCCATTTGTCTTACTTGCTTCTTTGCGCTTGTCCGTGACCGATCCCTTTCACTATTTACTTGGTCGCCGTCATGGTCCCAAGCAGATGATGAAGTTGGGCCGAATCGGTCGTTGGATTGCTAAGCCAGGAACTCATCACAAGACAGTTGCGATCGGACTCTTGGCGTTACGTCCTATTGGTCGACATTTGATGTGGGCGGGTGCACAGAATGTGCGCGCTCGATGGGTTGTGGCGATTGATGTGGTGAGCACAATCGTGTACTGCGTCATCGTGCATAAAACAGCGACGAGAATCTTGTGAGACTGAAGAGAATATTGCGCATCTTCGGCGAGACTCAAACGCCGGAGTGGTTCTGGTTCTACTTTTGAAGAACGACGTACTGACTGCGCTGTAGGGCAATTGGAGTTGACCGAGTGGCTAATCGTTGAAGCAGTTCCACGACCGCTTTCCAGTTGGGCAAAAGAACCAATGAGTAGTTGGTCATTAGAAAACAGCGCGAAACATTATGAATATTTCAAAAACCCAGTGTCATTTATGCAATATGACGAAATGGCCGCGGTACATGACGATTGGGCTAGATCGAGCAACAAACCGATGTATCAGCCTCGTCAAAGTCTTCCAGCGCGGCATTATTTGATGCGAAAGTTCAATGGGTTGAACGGGACGCTCAAAAATTTGGACCGCCGTAAATCCAGCCTTAGCGCCACCTTCAATAATTCGTTTTGGCGGCATATCACGTTCGGTGACGCCGAGATCTTTCATTGCCTGAACTGAAACCGCACTCTTCGCGTGACCAGAACCTGGTTCAAGAGTGATGCAAATCCCGCCCATTTTTAATGCACGATAAGCACTTTGCAAGGCCAGCACTTCATCTTCGGCGTGGTGAAGGCAGTCATAGAAGATGACCGCATCAAACTGATTTTCAAAGGGAAGAGATTCGAAATCACTGACCACTGCATTAAGGGGAACGTTGTAACGAGTGGCATTGATTTTGGCGAGCTCAACCATCTCCGGTGCGATATCTGTCGCTGTCACGTCATACCCACTCAAGGCATAGAAACAGCTTGTCCAACCACTGCCCGCTCCAATATCAAGAATCCTCGCAGGCGGCGCCGGAAGTAGCGAAATTAATGCACCCATTTCTTGTAGATATAAACCACGTCCATCGTCGGACCACGGCTTGTCAAGTGCATGCTTTTTGCCAATGTCTCCAAGGCGACCGATGTAATCAATCTCATCTTGTTTGGCCACGGCGTTATTCTAAGCGGGGAATGTTCTCGGGGCTGAGCATCGCACCAATAGTGAACGGAGGATACGGTTTGCGAATGAGCGAAATCACGCTGTTGGCGAATACCGCAGGCACATTGTTTATGGTGGGCCTTATATGGTTTGTGCAACGGGTTCACTATCCGTTGCTTGCTCAAGTTGATGTTAAAGATCAGATGTCTGTGGGTTACGAACATCAACGTCGAACCTCGCAAGTAGTCGGACTCCCGATGGCAGTTGAAGGAGTGAGCACTCTGGTACTTTTGGTTGAACGACCCGATCAAGTATTTGCCTGGTTGCCCTGGGCTGGCGCTTTTCTTCTGGCGATTTCGTTGGGCTCAACCGTTTTTCTCTCAGTCCCGTTGCATGAGAAGATGATTAGTAAACCGTCAAGCCAGATTGGCCAAAATCTGGTGGCTACCAACTGGCCTCGAACTGTCTCGTGGACGCTTCGTGGTGTTATCTGCCTAGTGATGTGCGTTCAAGCAATCAATTAAATTGCTCAGCCAAGATCGGCTGCTGGCGCCGAAAACTGCGATTGATACAGCCGGTAATAGGCGCCATGCGCTGCCAGGAGTGCTTCGTGTGATCCCTGCTCAACAATCGAACCATTTTCCATGACCAAAATGATGTCGGCGTCTTGAATTGTTGACAGCCGATGGGCAATCACAAAACTTGTGCGTTCGTGGCGAAGCGCATTCATAGCCTTTTGAATCAGAACTTCGGTACGCGTATCAACTGAACTCGTGGCTTCATCCAAAATCAAGATCGCCGGATCAGCAAGGAATGCTCGGGCGATCGTCAGCAATTGCTTTTCTCCGGCACTCACGGCACCCGATTCACCAGTCAAAATCGTGTCGTAACCATCGGGAAGAGTTTGCACGAACCGATCAACAAAAGTTGCTTTAGCTGCCGCACGGATTTGTTCTTCAGAAGCACTCGGATTTCCGTAGGCGATGTTCTCGCGTATCGTCCCATTGAAAAGCCAGGTGTCTTGAAGAACCATGCCAATTTTCGAACGCAATTCTTGACGAGGCATTTCTGCGATGTTGCGACCGTCCAAAACTATGCGCCCATTGTTCAGTTCGTAGAACCTCATGATGAGATTGACAAGGGTGGTCTTGCCCGCACCGGTAGGACCAACAATGGCTACCGTCGTTCCCGGTTCAGCAATAAATGAAAGATCAGTAATGAGTGTTTTCTCGGGATCGTAAGAGAACGTGACTTTGTCAAACTCAACTTGACCAATAGTTGGTGAATGATCTGTCGTACCAACATCGGGGGACTGTTCTTCCGCATCAAGTAATTCAAAGACTCGTTCGGCAGACGCCACGCCTGATTGCAAGACATTGGCCATTGAGGCCGCTTGAGTTAACGGCTGAGTGAATTGTCTTGAGTACTGTACGAAGGCTTGTACATCGCCAAGACTCATGGTTCCAGATGCAACGCGCAGACCGCCGACGACGGCAATCGCCACGTAATTCAGATTGCCCAAGAACATGGTTGCCGGTTGAATTGCGCCAGATATGAACTGAGCCGAGTTTGCAGCCTCGTAAAGTTCATCATTGATTTTCTGGAAACGATCTTCAACTTCTTGCTGACGACCAAAGACCTTAACGATTGCGTGGCCTGTAAACGCTTCTTCAACTAAACCGTTGAGCTGACCGGTGTAGCGCCATTGCGAAATGAATTTGGCCCGCGAGCGCTTAGCAATGATGGACATTGTCAGCAAACTGAAAGGGATGACCGTGAGAGCGATCAAGGCCAAAACAACTGAAACTGTAAACATCATGACGATGACGCCGACAATTGTGAGCACCGAAAGTACGAGTTGACTCAGCGACTGCTGCAAACTTTGCGCAATATTGTCAATGTCATTGGTGACACGACTCAACAGGTCACCACGTGAATGCTTATCAATGTAGCTCAGCGGTAAACGATGAATCTTTGCTTCAACATCTCGACGCATCTTGAACATTGTTCGTTGAACAACGCCCGCAAGTAAGAAAGATTGGGCATAAGCAAGCACATACGAAAGTAGATAGACACCAATTGCAAGTTCAAGCGTGCGATGAAGACGACCGAAATCAATTCCTGTTTCTCCATTACGTTGCATTAAACCATTAAAAATGATGTCAGTGCCCTGGCCGAGAATTCGTGGTCCAGAAACGATGAGTGCAACACTACTGATGGCCATCAGCAAAATGAGAAGGACTAACCAGGTCTCGCGTCCCATACGGCGACCCAGTCGTTTTGCGGTCAGGCTGAAATTCTTTGACTTCTCTGCTGGCACTCCAACGGTGTTCATACGCCCGGTGCGTAATTCGGCGACGTTTCCTACTGGTGCTTGGTTTTCCGTTGGTGCGTTCTTTGAGTTTTCTGTACTCATCAGTCATCACCTTCTTGTGTTGCTTGTGAAGCAACAATTTCTTGGTAAGTGGCGCAAGATTGACTGAGCTGTTCGTGCGTGCCGAGCCCAACTATTTGTCCATCTTCAAGGACCATGATCTGATTCGCATGTCGAATGGTCGAAATGCGCTGGCCGACAATCACTGTGACCGAACTTGCAATATGCGGGATTAACGCAGTGCGTAAACTTGCATCTGTCACTAAATCAAGTGCTGAAAATGAGTCGTCAAAAATGTAAATCGCGGGTTTGCGTATCAGGACTCGCGCAATCGCCAGTCGTTGGCGTTGACCTCCTGAAACATTACTTCCGCCTTGAGCAATAGTCGCCTCAAGTGATCCAGGCATGTCGCGAACAAAACTTTCTGCTTGTGCGATCGCTAGTGCATTCCACATTTCTTCATCAGAGGCATCTGCTTTTCCATAGCGAAGATTGCTGGCGACAGATCCAGAGAAAAGGTATGGCTTCTGTGGGGCTAAGCCGATTCGAGTCCACAATTCTGTGGGTGCTATTTGACGAATATTGACTTCATTGAGAAGCACATCGCCATCAGTGCTATCAATGAGTCGAGCGATGAGATTGACCAAGGTCGTTTTACCCGATCCGGTACTGCCGATAATCGCAAGTGTTTCTCCGGCATTAACTTTGAAGGAGATGTTGTGCAGCACGGGTTGCGCTGCACCTGGGTAGCGAAACTCTACGTTGCGCATTTCAAGTGACGTGTGGCTTGAAGTAATCGGAGTTGGTGTGTCAGAGATACCGACTGAGGACGGTGTGTCTAAGACTTCCTGAATTCGCTCGGCACTCACTGAAGCTCGTGGCCATAATGCGGCCATAAACGTCGCCATCATGACTGACATCAGGATCTGAGAAAGATATGTGAGAAATGCAACCATCGCGCCAAGGTTCATCTTGCCGTCAGAAATTCTGGTCGAGCCAAACCAAACGACTGCAACACATGAAAGGTTGACGATCACAGTTGCGGTGGGGAACATCAAACTCATGAGTCGTCCACCCCGCAACGCAGTTGCAGTGACCTCTGTGTTGCCAGCGCGAAATCGTTCAATTTCTTCTGGTTCTCGAACAAAGGCCCGCACCACTCGAATACCAGACAATTGTTCACGGAGAACTTCGTTGATTCGATCAATACGTTGTTGCATGAGTCGGAAGGTGGGAACCATTTTGACAACGACAGTTCCGAGAATCGCCGCGACAAGCGGAACCGATACGACGATGATCCACGACAATGCCACGTCTTGATTGAGGGCCAGAATCAAACCGCCGATTGCGGTGAAAGGTGCGGCTAACAAAAGTGTGCAGGTCATTAAGACCAGCATTTGTACCTGGGTGACATCATTAGTGATGCGCGTGATGAGCGACGGCGAGCCAAAGTGCGCAACCTCACGTGCTGAAAAGTTATTGACTTGATGAAAAAGGTCTGACCGCGTATCTCGTCCGAAACCCATAGCCGCACGCGATCCGTAGAAGACGGCTGCGACTGACATCACCACTTGTAACAGCGTGACCAGCAGCATCACAAGACCCATGCGCCAGATGTAGCCAGTGTCGCCCAGAGCAATACCTTTATTGATGATGTCTGCATTCAGGGTTGGTAGATACAAACCAGCGACAGATTGAACGGCTTGTAAAACAACAACTGCGACCAGCACTTGGCGATAGGGGACAAGCTTGGCTTTGAGTAATTTGGACAACATCTCAACCTTGTACCGTACAACTAATCCCATGATTGCTACTAGTTGATGAGGACCTGAGGTGCATCTGAGCGCGGGGGTAAACTGCGCAGATGACCAAACGACTCATGATCCTCACCGGATTACTGGTCGTATCTGCATGTGGCTCGATGACTTCGGCGTCGGAAGAGACGACCACTACTGTGCCCGCAACCACTTCGACCTCAACTTCAACGACGACATCAAGCACCACCTCAACGACGACCACCACGACGACGCTTGCGCCTATTCAAATATCGGGTGAGTTCGCCGATGTGGCAGAAGCAGCCGCCCTGGGTCCGTTACCCGCGAACTTTGCCCTCGGTGCAAAGGCCGCGAGCAAGTCACCTTTGTATGACAACGGTTGTCATGCTTCGACGGCAGCGATTGATCCGGTCATTTGTGAGTTCGGTGATCTTGAAAGTGATGTCGTCATTGTTTTTACTGGCGATAGTCATGCGGCTCAGTGGTTTGGCGGGCTGGAAGTAGCGGCGCGAACCAATCATTGGAAATTGATTTCGATGACGAAGTCTTCATGTCCGGTGGCCGATGTGCCCACCTATCGCCGACGAGATGCACTACCTGATGGTGAAGAGTTGCTGTATCCCGAATGTGATGAATTTCATAAACGTGCCCATGCGGCTATTCGAGAGATGCAACCTGACTTAGTGATCTTTCCTGTTTTGTCACGCTTTCGTTTGGTGAATAGCGGTGGAATTGCTGCTTTCAGTGCTGGACTAGGGAAGTCAATTTCAGCAGTAGCTGGCGTAGGAACCAAGGTTTTGGTTTTGGGAGAGACTCCCAAGACGAACGGCGAAGACATCCCAAGTTGCCTATCTAAACACAAACGCGATATTTCAAAATGCGCGAATCCGCGGAGTAAGGCCGAGTTTCCTGAGCGCATCAAATACATTTCTGATGCGGCGTCGGAACATTCGGCAACCTATGTGAACCCAGTCGACTGGTTCTGCACCGCAGACCTGTGCCCAGGGGCGATTGCGGGTCGGATCGTCTACCGTGACTACAACCACATTTCCGATCAGTTTGCGCGCTACCGTGCTCCAGAGATTGCTGAAGCAATCAAATTGGCTCTTGCCGGACCCGATGCAACTTAAATTACGTCTTTGCGTCTTCTTGATGTGTGCAGTATCCCTAAGTTGTGCATCAGAAATGTCTCATGTGAATGAAGAAACTACTGTTGTCTCGTCTGTCGCGACTTTAATTTCCATTCCCTCAACTTCTGAAAATCCGACTTCTGTGCCACCGCCAATGGTGTTAAGCACGACGCAAGTGAATGATGATCAATTAGTAGTTCCTATTGGAATGTGCGATTTCATGACTGAGGGTTCAATGGGATTCGGCAACCGCTCGCCGAACAAGCCTGATTCAGTTGTGGTCATTGGAAAGTCTGATGGCGATCTTCCCATCATTGCGGAGCACTGGGGTCAAACCTCGGGTCCGCAGGTCTTGGTGGTCGGTCAGATTCATGGTGATGAATGTGCTCCAGCTTTTGTTGTGAATGAATTGCGCGAGCGACCGCCCGAAAATTATGGATTGTGGCTGATTCCGACTTTGAATCCCGAGGGGCACTTCCTTGGTAGGCGAACCAACGGGAGTGGGGTAGATCTCAATCGAGACGGACTCGCCCAGAGTGCTCCTGAAACTAAGGCATTGATGGCGCTTACTCGATTAGTGGCTCCTGACCTCACCGTATATCTGCATTCTCCACTCAATTGGATTGGGTATTTCAATGGTTCGCTAGCCAAAGATGTTGGTTCGCAACTTGTGAAAGCGTTGGGAATGGACGTGTTGTATACATCTGGCGCCAACCCACCCGAAAGTGCATTTCTTTGGCAAGGGCAGAACGCAGTCATGCCAGGGCAACAATCAATATTGATTGAAATGCCCTCAATATCTACAAAAGAGGCATCAGCGGCACCGAATCGAAGTCCAGAGAGTTTTAGCACGGTTGAGAAGGTTGCAGTATTCGCCTCAATAGTCAGAGATACGCTTGACGAGGCAATGAAAGAACTTGAATAGAGGAATCAGTATGAATTTCACGGTGTACTCAACTAAATGGTGCGGTCCTTGTCAGAGACTCAAGCGCGACTTGCGTGATGCAGGAATTGACTTTGAAGAAGTTGATATTGAACTAGTTCCTGACGCGGCCAAGCTAGTTGAAAAAGTCAATAACGGAAATCAAACCGTTCCGACGTTGATCTTCAGCGATGGCACCGCGATGACTAATCCATCACTCGCAAGCGTCCGAGCACATTTAGGCGTGTGAGTCTTAACGTCCAGCGGTATTCGGGTAGGTCCTTCGTTGACCGGTATTACGCGAAATCAATGCTGGATTCTCGGCGAGTAATCCCCGCTTGCGTAATTCGGGCATGACTCCTTCACCGACCCAGTAGGCCTCTTCGATATGTGGATGGCCTGACAGGATGAACTCGTCAATACCAAGCGAGTGGTATTCCTCAATGCGATCAGCCACTTCGGAGTGATTACCAACAAGGGCAGTCGCAGCCCCACTGCGTACAAGCCCATACCCAGCCCAGAGATTTGGTGCAATAACCAGGTTTTCTTTCGAGCCTTGATGCAGTGAGGCCATACGTTGCTGACCAACAGATGTCGTGCGGGCAAATTGATCTTGCGACTCGGCCATGCGGTTGTCATCAACGAGGTCAAGAAAACGTTGCGTTTCTATCCAGGCATCATCGGCATGATCACGGGTGATGGCGTGTAGACGTATTCCGAAAGTGAGCGTGCGACCTTGATCGGCAGCCAGCTGTCGCATGCGTGCAATACGCGGAGCAATCATCGATGGTGGTTCGCCCCACATCAAGTACACATCAACATGCTTTGCTGCGATTTCTTCAGCGGCTGTTGAGGCCCCACCGAAATATAACTTTGGTTGCGGGTCAGGGGCTTGGCTCACCGTTGCTCCGGCAACTTTGAAATGATCACCTGCAAAATCAAATGGTTGACCCGACAGCGCGCCTCGCAGAACTGTCATGAACTCATCAGTACGGGCGTAGCGCTGATCGTGATTGAGCCAATCACCGAAACGTTGTTGTTCGTCATCGTCTCCGCCCGTCACAACATTCAGAAGTAAGCGCCCGTCAGAGATGCGCTGAAATGTTGCCGCCTTTTGTGCCGCAAGTGTTGGCGTTAATGCATTGGGTCGAAATGCAACTAAGAATTTGAGTCGTTCGGTTTCGCGAATGAGGGCCGCCGTCATCAACCAAGCGTCTTCACAAGGAGTTCCTGTTGGCGTGAGCACTCCATCAAACCCAAGTTGGTCTGCGGCTTGTGCGACTTGAGCGATGTACTCAAGAGTGGGTGGACGAAAATGACCGTTGGGACCAAAAGGTGTCACTGTTCGACTATCACCAGAAGTGGGAAGAAACCAATGCAGTTTGAGACTCATGACATTCCGTTCCTGAACTGACTATTGAATCTGGCGCTCGAGCCATTCATCCATGTCACGATTGGCTTGGCGAGAAACGGCGGTGAAATCGCCGAAAGTATCAAAGCCATGGGGAGCCCCGGGGTAAACATGTAATTCGGTAACGACTCCCGCGTGACGAAGTCGAAGGGCGTAATCGATATCTTCGTCGGAGAATCCATCAAGTGCACCGACTGCGATCAAAGTAGGCGGAAGTCCAACGAGGTTGGTTGCTCGCGAAGCTGCTGCATATGGTTCAACATCGGCAGTTCCTTTCTTTGCACCAAGGTATGCGGTCCAACCAAAGGTGTTTGCCGAAGGAGACCAAATAGGGTCCGACCATGTGCTTGAAACGGTGACTTGACGATCATCGATCATTGGGTAGATCAAGAGTTGAAAGGCGACTGAGTATTCGCCACGGTCGCGCGCGAGTAGTGCGAGTCCGGCTGCCAAGCCAGCACCTGCGCTTGCTCCACCAATACCGAGACGGTTTGTATCAATACCAAGTTCGCCTGCTTGTGCAATAACCCAAGCCAAACCGGCGTAGCAATCTTCAAGCGGCGTTGGGTACGGATGCTCGGGAGCTAAGCGATAATCAACCGAGACTCCGACGATGCCGTACTTGTTGCACCAACTGTCGAAGCGGGCATCATCCATTTTGTTGTCACCGATAACAAGGCCACCGCCATGCATCCAGTAGACGCAAGGGCGAGCGCCAGTGATGTTCTTGGGTCGATGAACTCGAACCGCGACACCATCACGACCTGGAACGGGATAATCAGTTCGCTCAACTGAGTCGGACAGCGGCGGCGGGGGAGTCGCCCCAAACATGGTTCGAATCTCGACAACCGATTCATTGGTGAGCGAACCGAGAGTCGCACCGATGTCGACGGGTGACGCTGCCAAGAGCGCAGAAATCTCGGGGTCAAGTAGTGGGCGAATATCAAGTGGTTGAGCCATGTTTGATATTTGCACATTTGGCAGTGAGAAGTTCACACGAGGGTGGCAGGATGCCCCCAAGTTCTGCCGTCCAAGTTTTGCTGTCTCCGCCCGATTTGTCGTTTCCTGACACTTATTGCGACAGGAAAATCAACAACCCTTGTCAGATCACGACACCGGCATTTCCAACATGGTTGACGAGCGGGTGACCAGAACTCAACCATTGCTGAGCACCACCGGTGAGATTGACACAGTCATAGCCTTGCCGACGTAGGTATGAAGTAACACGACCCGAACGATTTCCGGATCGACAGATGCACACAATTTGCCGATCACTTGGCAACTCGGTGATTCGCGAAACTACGTCTCCCATTGGCATGTGTATTGAGTTTTCAACATGACCCGCTTGCCATTCGTGGAGTTCACGAACGTCGAAGATAAATGCATCTTTGTTTGCTGCGACAGAGTCGGCATCAATCGCTGGCTCGGCTGTAGGAGACGCCGACTGCATGTGCAAGTGAGCATTCCATGCGGTGAATCCTCCGACCATGTCGCTGACATCTTTAAAGCCATGTGAACGCAACAAACTTCGCGCGATTGATGAGCGGTATCCGCCCGCACAAAAAACCACAGTGGGCTTCGTCGGATCTAATTCGGGAATACGGTTCAAAAGTGAAGGCAACGAAATAGCCAACGAACCTTTGATTGTTCCGAGAGAAACTTCGCCTGGATTGCGAACATCAATTAACACGAGATCTTTAACGGTGCCGGTGCGTGTCATGAGTTCTGCGGCGCTCAGTCGTGATGCAGTTTCAACGTGCTTTGGATTTTCAACGAAGGCACGGGTCGGGTCATCAAGAACTCCGACAACGTTGTCGAACCCAATTCGTGCAAGACGAATTTTTGCTTCTGATTCATGTTCTGCTGGGACAACAAGAACGATGGGCGTGCCAGCCACCATGACCTCGCCGGCATATTCGGCGAAGCGTCCGCCTAAGCCGATATTGACTGATTGAGCGAGATGACCTTGAGCAAATTCGGTATCGGTGCGGGCATCAATCACAATTGCACCAGAAGCCTGGTGGGCAAGCGCCTCGCTCATTGTCAGTTTTGTGACGTGGGTGTCCTCATCGAGTAACTCACGCGACTTTTGATTCATGGTTGCTGCGTATAAGAAGTAGAGCGGGGCAACCGACTGACCTTCGGTCACAGTTTCAACGAATTCGTTTTCACTCATGGGGGCAAGTGCGTAATTGGAAACTCGTTGTTCACCGATAGTGGAAGAAGTTTCGGTACTGAGGTTTTTCCCACAGGCCGAACCAGCTCCGTGTGCAGGAAAGACTTTGGTGGTGTCGGGAAGTGTCAGAAGTTTGTCATGGAGCGAGTGGTATAGCTGACGAGCAAGTTCATCGGCGGTGACACCGATTGAAGCCAAGAGATCAGGTCGACCGACGTCTCCGATGAAAAGGGTGTCACCAGTAAGTACTCCGTATGGTGAACTATCGATTCCATTTGGACGCACGACGATGCTGATTGATTCAGGAGTGTGACCCGGTGTTTCGAGAATCTCAAGAACAACTTCGCCAAGTTGGATGGTGTCACCTTGTGAATATGTCGTGATCGGAAACTCGGGTCGGCCTTTTGCGGCGCGACCGTAACCGATAGTTGCGCCAGTTGCTGCGGCGAGTTCGAGGTGGCCAGACAAAAAGTCTGCATGAAAATGGGTCTCGAGAACGTGACCGATTGTGAGTCCATTGGCTTGGGCTTCAGCGAGGTATTCAGAAATATCGCGCTGAGGATCAACAACGACTGCTTTGCCAGTCGACGTATCTCCAATGAGATAGCTGGCATGCGAGAGACATTCCAAATAGAACTGTTGGAAGTGCAAAGTGGTGGGCGAGAGAACTGGGCTCATGCCTAAACTATACCCCCTAGGGTATCTTTCGTCAACCTGATCATTCCCAGAAAGCCGTTATTCACGAGCATCTGAGTGGGCACGTGGATATCGGTTCAAATGCGTTCGCTGCCGAACTGAGCCGGTTACGTGTTGGGCGTTTTCAGTTACGGGTTGTGGCGAGGCTGTTTCTTTTTCTTGGGCGGGGGTTTATCCCAGCCCAAAGCTGCCTGTATTGATTCGCCGGCCTGGCTCAGGTAACCGATACAAGAAAGCATGTCTTGTTTTTGCTGTTCAGTCATGTCATTGACTTCGGCGAAAGTACCCATTGATTGAAAAACTAAAGTCCCCATCAAAATGAGGTTGATCCTGGTGCGGTCGAGGACATTGGGGTTATTTGATTCTGCAAAAACAGATTCAAGAAGCATCTTTTGGCTTGGCCGAAATCGTTCTGGGCTGACGCCACAACCCAACAAGTACGCAATCGTTCGCAGTCGTGCCTCGACAAGTTTCATCACATCAGGATCGCCTTCAAGAACCACACTGAGTCGAGATGAATCCTCGCTTCCGGTACTCAGGAAGACACCAAGAAATGCAGTTTCGATGGCTTGGCATAGCAATTCTTCGCGGGACCCGAAATAGCGAACCACATAACTTGAGTGAACCCCGGCCTTTTCGCAGATTCTCAGAACAGTCACTTCTGCGGGTACATACCGAAGAAGTAGTTCGCTGGCGGCCTTCAACATGCGAGTAGAGGCTTCGGCCTGGTGCAGCCGAGTTTTCTTCGCTACAGCCGGAGATGCTTTTTTCTTGGGTGCTGGAGCCATGTGGCAATAGTAACGGTTGGTTGGGGCGATCAACAGAGTTGAATTCTGGGCTAATTTCGAGTTTTGCGTCTTCGATGCGCATGATGCCCATCTGATGCGTATATCATGCGCACTATGAGAATTTTAACTAAATCCAATGCTTTAGTACGTCGATCAACTGGAGTTGTTCTTTTTGTTGGTGTCTTGGCTGGTGTCGCCGTTGGTGGCAGTGTTGGGGTGATTGCTGCATCGTCAACAAACACTGTGACGGTGTGTGTCAAACAGAAATCGAAAGTAATGCGCTACGCCGAGAACGGTAAATGCGCATCATCTGAAACGGAGGTGCTGTTGAATCAAACCGGTGCGAAAGGTGACACGGGTGCGCCTGGTGCTGATGGTGTGGATGCGACAGTGGCAATCACGCAGCAATCCGTGTGTGATGGTAGTGATGCCGACTCCATTGCTAATGAGATATGCAAGGTGGGAATGACTGGGCCTGGAGGCGGAATCATTTTCTTTGTTGATTACGACGATCAGTACACAAGTCTGGATTACTTGGAAGCCGCCCCGATGGGTTGGGGTAATGGAATAAACGTCAATGTGGGCGGAGTGACTGGTGAAACTACAGGCAGTGCAACTGTGGACCCAAGAATGAAGTGGTGTTCTGAAAACACTTATCTGGGTCTTGGTGAATGGGCTAATTCAGCGGTTGGTGCTGGAGGAAGCAATACTTCTACCGCTGACACAACGTGCACAGGCGGTGCTATTCAGGCTGCGGCTGACTACGCGGGTGGAGGCGAAACAGATTGGTTTTTGCCTTCTTCTGGAGAAGCAATGTTGATGTACACCAATTTGCGGCAGTTGGGTGTTGGCGTTGTTTATAACGATTCTGGCAGCGGCTCTACCCAATATTTCACTTCCACTGAGTGGGGCGTTGTTTCTGGCGATAGCGCGGCTATGCAGGACTTCTTCGAAGGGGAACAGCAACGCTTCAGTAAGTCAAGCCAGACCCATAACGTGCGTCCAGTGCGGGCCTTCTAATCACAAACTTTGAAACCACGGGTTCACATTTCTCGTAAACCTCACTGAAGTGGTCAAAGACCCTGCGACCTTGCTATCGGAATGAATATTTCCGGTTTGGGCGAACTATCATGGAAGTCGGATGTATTCGGCGTTCTGGGCGAGTTTCGCTCCGAATTCCGTGACACCTCCGCGCCTTTAGGAGGCGGAGCGAAAGTCTCCAGCCCTTGGTGGGTTTCACTTGTGAACTGAGCCAGTTACGCGTTTATGTCATTTCAGTTACGGGCAGGAATAAGTACCCAATGGTGGGTTCTCTCTA
>JBIKOO010000188.1:0-5480 GCA_044358015.1 Ilumatobacteraceae bacterium | reverse complement strand
ACCATCGATCAAGATGACCTTATTTTAGGTCGAATGCTTCCGTTTGACGCGGTGACGATTCGAAGCGTTGACGGATGGGCTTTATTGCCAATGGTCTACCGCTTCTTTCCGAGTCCTTCTTCGACCACATTTCTTCGGTCGGCTCTGATCGAGATAGGAGGGTACAACGAAGACTTGCCCAATGGCGAGGACTATGACCTTCTGCTTCGCGTTGTCGAGCACTGGAGAATCGGATTAGTCAATCGTGTTTTGGTTGGCTACCGAATTGTCCCAGGTAGTCGCTCGTCCAATTTCAGACTAAAACTTCGAGTAGAGAGGTCTTTTTTTCGTGACCTTAATAAACGGGTTGGTTACATACCGTTCTGGGTTTGGCGCACCTCGTTCGCTGAGCGTTACAAGAATGCCTCGTGGAAATCTTTGCAGAGCGGTCGCAAGACGTGGGGACTCCTGTATGGCGTGTTGGCAGTCAGCCTGGACCCGACTCTTTTGCTCCGTCCGAACACGTTCTCTCAACTTTTCAAATTGTTCGGAGTGGGTAAAGAAAACCTACAAAATCGTTCACTGCGCTTTACGGACGACCTGGTTCAGTTTTTGGACGAAGAAATGAATTCACATCAAAGAAGGCAGACTCTCTATGCGTTGATCACCAAATGGCGTTATCAACGCATGGTGGTTGCTGAAGAAAGCGCTCGTTCAAAGTTGTCATTGAATGCGAGGGAGTGAGTTGGCTTTGTCAGAAAAGAATTTGAGAAAGAAGAGTGGACTCAAGCGGGTTCATTAGGAAAGGTCTAGGCCTTGTAAAAAGGTAGGCTTGAGATTAATGGTGCTGAGGGAAACCGTGGTATCTCAGATTTGGATGGTGTGAGAACTTTGAGAGTCAAGAGGCGCAAAGATTTCTCGGTTGAGCGCCATGAAAACTTTTGTCGCATTTGGCCGCTAGCGGTTTGGCTGACTCTATTAACGGCACTTCTTTTTGTGATTCCCGGGTTTGGTGAATTTGCTCCAGACAATCGGGTGAGCCAATTCTGGAATCCTTCAAAATTCTTCTTCCGTCCGAGTCAAGTGTGGTCGTTTTCTGACCTAGGAAAAATCACGCCCAGTCGCGGATGGATCCTCAGGGCATATTCCTCGGTCCTAGAGATTGCGGGCGCATCGCCGTGGCTGATTCAACGAATTTTCCACGTCACCCTGATTGTCGGCGGCAGCCTTGGCGCAGCGATGGTCGCTCGAGAATTTCTGGGTCGCTCCAGGATCGGCCCAGCTGTGGCGGGTACGTACTGGATAACGTCTGCCTACACGGTCGTCTTTTTGATGCCATCTGACCTGTACGTGAATGTAGTAGTTGCACCATGGCTTTTTTTAGCTTGGATACGAGGGACAACAACACCTTCGCGTTGGCGATGGGCGGCAGTGTTTGCTAGCGCCGTGGCCGTAGCGGGTTTTATAAACCCACCGGGACTCATTCTTGCTTCACTTCCGCTCATTCCGTTGGCGGGTTATCAGATCTGGACTCGTCAATCGAGTTGGGCGGTGACTGTCAGATGGTTGGCGCGAGCACTTCTCCTCACAGTAGCTATCTCAATCTCTGATATCTATCGTGCGCGGCTTTTCGGCAACGCTTACACCGCAAATCTTTTGTCTACCGAGACTGCAGATGCGGTCAGTCGTTCGGCGAGTTGGTCAGAAAGCTTGCGCGGATTGGGGCAATGGCTGATCTACTGGAATCCATCTGGATCGATGCTTCAGCCATGGTTGAAACTACTGGTCAGTAATCCTTTGGTGATTCTCATGTCGTTCATTCCAATCATTGTCGCGTTTGCGGTAGTTGCGTGGACTAGTTGGCGTCCCCGTTTTCTTTTTGGGGGAATCGTGCTGATGTCGGCAGCCCTGATGGTTGGCCTTCACCCCTTGGAGCGCTCGAGTCCGCTCGGAGAATTGATCCAGGGAGGCTACGATCGGTCGCCATTTTTGTTTTCGTTTCGTAATACGTATAAGGCTGGGGCAGGATTACTTCTCGCCACCTCGGTGCTTGTTGGATTCGCAGCATCATGGCTTACCCGTAAGCCTGCGGAGGATTTATCTCGCAAGGGAGGGACGGGGGAAACACAATCCATTGTGTCTCGAAAGCGCCTCCGCAAAATCACAAAAGTCGGCGGCGCGGTCATTTTGGCGGGAACAATGATCGCGACTTCATCACCAGTATGGACCGGTCAGTTGTATAGCCGGTCGAATCCGTTGAGTGAGATTCCAAATTACTGGCGCGATGCTTTGAAGTGGCTTGATCAGAGAGACTCACCTGGATCAGCACTCGTGCTTCCGGGAGGAATGGCGAGTGTGTATCGATGGGGTAATGCAACGAACGGTGATTTGTTTGAAACGTTCCTTGAAAGTCAATACATTTTTGACGTACCCCTTGCTCAACCTTCTTCCCTCACTGCGAACTTGATCAGCGAGGTCAGCAGACGGATTTCCACGGGCAAGTATTTGCCAGGATCATTGACGCAAATCGCTGGTCGGCTGGGCATCAGCCACATCGTGCTTCGTAATGACACTGAATGGGAGAGAAATAGTTCGGTTCGTCCGGCCTATTTCGACCAGTTACGAAGCAGCCCAGAATTATTCTTAGTAGCAACATTTGGTCAACCTGGCGAGAATGTGACTGGCGTGGGCGATGATGCAGTGGAGGCTCTGCGCGAGCTTGAAATTCCGCCGGTGGAGATTTTTGCTGTTCGGGGTTTTGGTGGCACTGTGCGTGCAGTCAGTGGACCTTCAGTTCTTCTGTCGGGTGATGGGGCGGCATGGCCACTTTTATCTGCGAGTGGAAAACTTGACGCTGGCAATCCGGTCAGGTATTCCGCAGATCTCACGTTGGGGCAGATTCATCAGGAGCTTGAGAGCGGAGCATCTGTCGTAATGACAGACACAAACCGTAGCTCTGCCGATCTCTTCGGGCGTCCGGGGAGTCGAAGTGTTGTTGTATCCCAAAATGCGACCGCCTTCGTCGACCTCAAACCCAATCCACTTCTTGATGCGATAGTAGAAGCTAATCCTCGGCGAGCATTCGATGGTTGGGTTAAGTCGCGGTTTCTTACTGGTGCCTATCGGAAGCTCTCAACCGATGCTGGACTACGGGTTGAATTAAGCCGACCAGCAACTCTGGACGCTATGACATTTAGTACCGTCGTCGAACCTGGTCTTCGGCAAGTCAAACGATTCGAGATAGTCACTTCTACTGGCGTCAATATTCCGGTAGAAGTCGCTGATGGAGTTGCGCGTGTCGAATTCGCAGAACAACAAGGCGTGACCTGGTTTGAAATCAGGGTCACCGAGATCACGGGAGAAGGAGTCGGAGCCTGGGGATTTAACGAGATTGAAGTGGATGGACTCGATCTGTCGAGCACGACCCAGGTTCCTGATGACATCATCAGAGCGACCGAGATTGACTCTCGGACTTTTGATCTGCTGACAGGTTCCGACATTTCATATCAGTTCGAACGAATCTCGGCCTTAGTGCGAAATTACGAGGATTCAATGCGACGCCGATTTCGCGTAGCAACAAAGCGTGAATACATCGGAAGCGGCACTCTCTTAGTGGCGAACCAAACTGATATTGAACTCGCTAATTTGATTGGACTGACGACATTTGGTGCTTCCACCTCGCGCTTTGGCGAATCGCTTCAGGCCAGTGCGTTATTCGCCTTTGATGGAAGTAATGAAACGGCCTGGAGTTTTGATTCATCGCGTACTGCCGATCTCAACGTGTTCTTTGAAAGTCAGGTCGTTACGACTGTTCGCCTCTTGATTGATATCTCTTCGCTGGATGCTAAGAAAATGACCATTGAACTTAACCTAGATGGTCAACGAATCTCTGACACGGTTGACGTACCCGCTGATTGCACCCGACAACGAATTTGCACGGTGAACTTGGATCTCGGTTCCGAGCGCTCCATGGCCAAGACTCTCGCGATTTCAATACGCACCTTCTCGGAAGGGGGTGATGCGGGATCGGGAAAGATCAATGTTGCAGAAGTGACATTAAACGGCCAGTCAAATATTGCTTTCCCAGTTTTAAACCCCGAAAGGTGTCATGACGTAGGAGCATTGATAGATGGGAAGTCACAAGACGTGAGATTTGTTGCGCCAGCAAATGCACTTTTTACGAAACAACCGATCACTTTCAGTTTTTGCAAGCCAACAATGCTGCTCCCTGGATGGCGTAATTTCATCTCGAGTACCGATTTGCCCTTTTCAACTCTCAAATTTGATTTAGTTGACAAGGTCGAACCCACTGCTGTCGTAGATGCGACTGCAGTGGTGCAAAATCGGTCCAGTTCAAGAATTGACATTCTTGTAAATGGCCCAAAGGGCACAATTCTTGTTTCCGGAATGGCGCCGTCTCGAATCTGGAAAGCGACCGCAGATGGAAAAAACTTGGGAGCTCCGATCACCGTTGATGGTCAGATGGCTTGGGTCTTACCGAACGCCGGATCGACCTTGGTGCAGATCGAGGCCCCTGCGCAAAGGACAGCGGATTGGCTATTTGTTCTTAGTGCAATTACCTTTGCCATAGCGCTTCTCCTTGTCTTTTTCAACCCGAGGAGACGCTCGGATATCCACCTTGAAACTCGACTGGCGCCAGTTGGATCTCAGTCAGTACCTCGTACGGGATTGGCTTTCGTTCAACGAATTGTGAATGCGAATAGCTTTTGCGTCGTTGTATCTGGTTTGCTGGCGGGAGTCGCTGGTGTTGTCGTTTCGGCCTGCGTTGTATTCTTGGTCTCGCGGGGACTGCTTCGAATCCGAATAGTTGGCTCGGTGGCAGTTGGTTTAATCACTCTTGCAGCAATTGCGACAGTTCCACCATTGGGTCCCGCGATTAATGTCGTGACGCCCGAGTGGCCAAACATACGAACATTGGCATGGGTGTCCGCTCGTCTGGGGGCAGTCGTTCTCTTGACCTGCATTACGCAGGGAATTGTGAGCGATGGCATCAGGGGTACTGCTACCTCGAGTAGTGACGAAGCTGAACTTCCCGATAAGGCATAGGGCAACCAAATATCGGAGCGATTCGGCGAGATAATGATGGCTTTAAACCGACGAAATATCTCGTGGAGTGTTTGATTCGATGTGGGAAAAATCACTCATGCCCGAAGAACACCCTTCTCGAGACGAGTCGTTACTCATGATCAAATCATCATGTTGAGAGCAGCAGTCACCTTATGGCCATGTTCAATGTCCCCGCTGTAGGTGATTTTGTCGGCGAGTTGTTGATCAGTCTGGCGGCCAGTGGCAAGAGCCAAGAAAGTAGCGGTATCTGTGGTGATCCTGCTTAATGGTGCTTCCGGCTCGTCCTTCACAAGGGCCGCACGTCCATCAACAATCGTGCACACGATGTGACGTGGAACTCCACCAGTGATGTCAATGACCACACTTTGGCCATCGGGTGTTGCGGCTCGCTTGCCAACCACAATCGGCACGGT
>JBIKOO010000094.1:0-5521 GCA_044358015.1 Ilumatobacteraceae bacterium | reverse complement strand
TGGAATGACTAATTCGCAACCGACCACATCACGGTTGACCCAAACTTCATTCCATCTCCTCGCCAAACCAACTGGCGCCATCTGCAACCTTGATTGCACTTACTGCTTCTTTTTGTCGAAAGACGCTCTCTATCCCGGCGAGAGCATGCGGATGTCGTCTGAAACGTTAGAAACCTACCTACGTCAACTCTTTGAGAGCCAACCAGACGGACCGGTTTCAGTGGCCTGGCAAGGTGGCGAACCAACCCTGATGGGCTTGGACTTTTATCAACGAGTTATTGATTTGATTCATCAATTCGCTCGGCCAACCCAAATCATTGAACACACCATGCAAACGAACGGCACTCTTCTCAATGACGAATGGGCCAAGTTTCTCAAACAGCATTCAGTTCTCGTTGGCTTATCAATTGACGGACCCCAAGCAATGCATGATAAGTATCGGGTGTGGAAAGATGGCCGCGGCAGTTTTGATGAGGTAATTCGCGCCTGGGAGTTATTGAAGCGCTATCAAGTTGATACGAACATCTTGTGCTCGCTCAGTGCCGCTAACGCCGACGAACCCCTAGCTGTCTATCGATTCTTCCGCGATGATCTAGGGGCCAAGCATCTTCAATTCATTCCCATCATTGAACGCTCCACGCCAGTTGAATTGGAGATCGCTGAGAAGGGGTGGACCGACAAACCAGGACGTCGACGAATTCTGTATAAGCAGCAGGGAAATTTAGTGACATCGCGCTCGATTACGGCTGAACAATATGGATCATTCTTGAATGCAGTTTTTGATGAATGGATCTCCCATGATGTTGGGGACGTATTTGTACAAATCTTCGACGTGACTCTCGGCGCCCATGTTGGTATGTACAGCTTGTGCGTCCACGCCCCGACCTGCGGGTCTGCATTAGTACTTGAACACAACGGAGATATGTATTCGTGCGATCACTACGTTGAGCCTGATTACAAACTTGGCAATATTCTCGAGACACCCATGATTGACCTCGCGACTTCAGCCCAACAAGTTCAGTTTGGGCGAAATAAACAAACATTGCTTCCGCAGATGTGCCAACAATGCGATGTTCGCTACGCCTGTAACGGCGGATGCCCTAAAGATCGATTCATCAGCACCCCAGATGGTGAACCTGGCCTGAATTACCTGTGTGAAGGATTTCAAAACTTCTTTCGACATGTCGATCAGCCAATGAAGCGAATGGCTGAGTTGATTAGCCAAGGCCGCTTTGCTGACGAGATCATGTCAGAAGGCTGAACAGCACTAATGTCACGTGGGTACTTGCTCTAGGGGGAACAATGTCAATTAGCCATCACGAGGCCATCGCGCAACTCACCGCGTCGGGGTCGGCGTTTGAAACTCACCGCATTCAGGTAGGCGGTGTTGAGGTCACGGCTTTCAAAAATGCCCCCAGTAGTTTGCGGGAAGTATTTAACTTGTCTCGCTCACGAGGTGAGACAGTTTTCCTCGTCTATGAAGATGAGCGTTGGACATTCTCGGAAACGATGAACCACGTTGACTCTATTGCCGCCATGTTGGTGCATAAATATGGCGTCAAGAAAGGCGATCGAGTCGCTATTGCGATGCGCAATTATCCCGAATGGGTGATGTCGTTCGCCGCCATTTTGTCGATTGGTGCGATCTCGGTTTCTTTTAACGCCTGGTGGACCGAAGATGAAAATGACTTCGCACTTGAAGACTGTGGTGCCAAAGTGTTGCTGTGCGATGAAGAGCGAGCAGAAAGATCAACCAAGTCAGTTGCACGACTAGGCATCCATGGAGTCGTATGTAGATCAAAGAAGCCCTTACCTGAGGGATTTGATCGTTGGGAAGACTCAATCATGCTTGGCGAAGCAATGCCAGCAGTCGATATCGCACCTGACGATGACGCAACGATTTTGTACACCAGTGGCACAACTGGACGGCCTAAAGGCGCTGTTAGCACTCATCGTTCAATCATTCAGGCGCTCATGGCATTCTCATGCCGAACAACCATCCAAAATCTTCGTTACCCCAAAGATGCCAAGGACCCCAATGGGCCCCCAAGTTTGGTCCCTGCATTTATCTTGGTTGTCCCCCTCTTCCATGTCACCGGTTGCATCCCCGTCATGATGAGCTGTTTCGTTGGCGGGCTCAAACTCGTCATCATGTATAAGTGGGAGCCTGAACGCGCTTTGCAACTCATTGAACGCGAACAGATCACCAACTTCGTGGGCGTTCCCACTCAATCGTGGGACCTTTTAGAGTGTCCCAGTTTTTCCAAGTATGACGTTTCAAGTTTGAGCAATGTTGGAGGTGGCGGAGCACCAGCCCCTCCTGAGTTAGTGAAGCGCGTCGCAACCAATTTCAAAAAAGGTCAACCGGGTATTGGTTACGGCATGACTGAAACCAATGCCTACGGACCCCAAAACACCGGACCCGATTACATCTCCCACCCCACATCTACGGGCCGAGGTGTTCCCATTCTTGAAATCGAAACTCGCAACGATGACGGTCAGCGCCTAGGACCCAACGAGATTGGCGAAATTTGGTTCAAAGGACCGCACCTCATACGCGGCTATTGGAATCGTCCTGAAGCAACCGCCGAAACGATCGTTGATGGCTGGTTGCGCTCAGGTGACCTCGGAAAAATTGACGAAGAAGGATTCGTATACGTACTTGATCGAGCCAAGGATATGGTGTTACGTGCTGGCGAAAACATCTATAGCGCCGAAGTGGAAGCCTCAATTTACGAACTTCCCCAGATTTACGAGTGCGCTGTATTCGGACTTCCCCACGAGCGGCTGGGCGAAGAAGTCGCGTGTGTCATCATGCTCAAACCAGACATGAGTCTGACTGCTGAAGACGTAAGAACTCACGTGGCCAAAAACTTGGCAGCATTCAAAGTTCCGAGCCGAATTGCCTTTGTTTCTGATCCGCTGCCGCGCAACGCTTCGGGAAAGATTCTCAAACGCGAATTACGTGACACCTTTCCCCCTGAGTGACCGCTTCTATGCCATAATTCCTTCGTGAAGAATTCTGGCGTGAAGCACGAACATCCGCATGTTCATGGACCCGATTGCGGCCATGTTGCGATTCCTCATGAAGATCACTTGGACTACGTGCATGATGGTCATCTGCATCATCAGCATGAGGATCATTGGGATGAGTGCACCATTGATGGATGCGTCGAACACGCTCAACATGAGCACCAACACGGACCCAACTGTGGACATGTCGCCGTTCCACATGGCGATCACATTGATTACTTACACGACGGGCATTTACACGCTGCCCACGGCGACCACTGGGACGAACACTAACCCCGTGCTTCTGGTGCAGAATCGTTTCGTATTTCGCAATTATTCTGCACCAGAAGCACAACTGTTTTTGAGTTAGTGATCGTGGTCGTGGTGATGTTCTGTGACGACGAGCTGATCGCCGACTTTGGTCAGACCGATTCCGAATGTCTCCAATAAGTTCTCGGGTGTCATCACCACATTCGGTGGACCATCAGCGATCACCCGGCCAGCCAAAAGCATGACCCGATCACACATTGAAGCTTCCCCGACGTCGTGCGTAGCAGTCACGATTGCTGCTCCACGAGAACGTTCGAAACTGAGCGCGTCGATATACGCCGCACGTCCTGGAACATCTAAACCAGCAGTCGGCTCATCAAGTAACAGGAGATCTGATCGGCGCGCAAGAACTTGTGCCAAATACACCCGTTGTTGCTGCCCGCCAGACAAATCACGTAAGGGAAGATCCGCTAAATCGGCGACTTTCAAAATTTCCATTGACTCGCGAACAATGACATCATCTTCGCGATTCCGACGCGACCAACGAGAACGTTGATCAAAACGACCCATGCGCACGACATCAATGGCTCGAAGCGGCAAAACAAATCCACTCTGATGAAACTGACTCAAATAGGCGACTCGGTGCGACGCTTCACCGATTGGCTTTCCGAGGATCTCAAGACCTCCATCGATCACTGGCAAGAGACCCGCAAAAGTTTTGAGCAAAGTTGATTTACCTGAACCGTTAGAACCAACGAGGGCGGTTGACCCGCCAGGTTTCAGAAAAGCTTCAACACCGGTTAGCACTACTCGCGAGCCGTAGCCAACGCTGAGCCGACGAGCAACAACTGCGGTGGTGCTCATGAGCGCGAACCCAACAACGACTTTTTCACAGAGACACCGACGAGCACCACAAAGAAAATTGTGACCGCAGTGAGAACAACCGACGCTCCTGCAGCCCACGAAAAATGGTACGAGGCCAGTAGCCCAAGATACGTTGACATCACGCCTACAGCGGCTGCCCAAAGCATCATCGTGACAATGCGTCTCGCGAGTAGAGCCCCAACGCCAGCGGGAGCGAGCAGCATCCCAAATACCAAAAGTGCACCGACTGTTTGAAATGAAACGACGACGGTTGCCGCAATCAGAAACAACATCAACCGGTGGTACCAGTGCGCCTGATAACCCATCGCTTGAGTGAGATCACTATCAAAACACAACAATGAAAAGGGTCTCGATGCAAAAACGGTGACAATCACAACGATCAATAAAGCAAGGCCTTGCATCAGCAACTCAGCGTGATTCACCCCCAAAAACTGACCGAAAAGTATCGCCTCAAGATCACCGGTCAGTTCTGTAGAACTCGAGACCATGACGACCCCAAGGGCCAACAAACCAATAAACAACAATCCAATCGCGGTGTCATTAGACAGTTTCGACTTAGCCGTGATGAGACCAATTCCTCCGACCATGACCGCCGCGCCAACTGCCGCGCCGAGCATGGCAGGCAACCCCATGAGCAATGCACCGGCGACTCCAGGAAGTACACCGTGTGCTAAGGCATCGCCGATAAAAGCCATTCCTCGCAATACGACATAGGTACCTACCACTGCGCAGGTCAACGAGACTAAAACCCCGGCGAAGAGAGCCCGCTGCAAAAACCCGTTATCAAGAAACGGATCGATGAAATGATTCACCTGATTACTTTATGAGGCGAGAGCACCCGAAATTGTGGAGGCTAGATCAAGTACGAAGGAAGCGTAGGTCCCGTCTTCTGGGAGAAAGTGCGTTGACAGTTCGACAACGTCCACTCCTGCGTCATTGGCCAACGCAGCAACAACATCGGGCGAGGTTCCTAACTCAGTAAAAATGACGGTCACGCCTTCAGCCTCGATGACTGCTTTCAGTTCAGCGAGTTCGCCCGCCGAGGCTTCAGCTTCACTCGAAAGACTGGGAATTACTGCCCCCACAACTTCAAACTCATATTGGTGAGCGAAGTAGCCAAGTGATTCATGACCAGTGATCAAGATGCGTTGATCCGCAGGAATCGTCTCCACAATTTTGCTGACCTCTTGATCAAGGTTGGTGAGCCTTTCTGCTGCCATGGCCGCACGGTCTCCGACATCAATCCCAAGATCAGACAACGCTTCACCGAGAGATAGGACGACGGCTGCCATTTCGACTGGACTCGTCCAGAAATGGGGGTCACCGTCACCGTGCTCATCACCGTGCTCATCAC
>JBIKOO010000012.1:0-48754 GCA_044358015.1 Ilumatobacteraceae bacterium | reverse complement strand
AGTAGAAAACCTCAGTTATTTCCGACCAGATCGCCCAGTCTAAGTAGTGTCATATATAGTGTCACTTTATGGAACTTCTTCGTACTCCCGACTCTGCCTTCGCCAATGTTCCCGATTGGTCTTTTGAACCCACCTACACCAACATCACGGCTGATGACGGCACCGTGATTCGTGTTGCTCATGTTGACATCGGACCCAAAGACGCCACCGAAACTTTCTTGTGCGTACACGGCGAACCCTCGTGGAGTTTCTTGTATCGCAAGGTCGCTCGAGTCTTGACTGGCGCGGGACATCGAGTGATTGCTCCCGACCTTGTCGGTTTTGGTCGTAGCGATAAGCCAACCCTCACATCTGATTTCACCTATGAACGTCACGTTGATTGGATGAGTCAATGGCTTGTTGCGAATGATCTCAAAAACCTCACGTTGGTGTGTCAAGACTGGGGCAGTTTGATCGGCTTACGTTTGGCAACTGCTTTCCCCGACCGTTTCGCGCGCATCGTGTTGGCCAACGGTGGACTACCCACCGGTGATCCTGCACCAAATGAAGCTTTCATGGCCTGGCGTAAATTCAGTCAAGAAACACCGACATTTCCTACATCGCAGATCATTCAAGGTGGATGCGCGAAGAAGCCACTTGCGCCTGAAGTAATGGCCGCCTATGACGCTCCATACCCGGACGAGTCGTACAAGTCAGCAGCACGTATTTTCCCAACATTGGTTCCGGCGTCGCTTGACGACCCGTCATCAAAAGCCAACATCAAAGCATGGGACGTCTTGAAGACGTGGACCAAACCGTTCATCTGTGCATTTAGTGACAGTGATCCAGTGTCAAAAAATGGTGAGTGGGCATTTAGAAAAGCCGTGCCAGGTGCTGAGATCTCAATGCACACGACCATCGTTGGCGGAGGACACTTCTTACAAGAAGACTGCGGCGAAGAGCTCGCCAATTTCATTTTGCAGGCGATTGCTTAATTCTTCAGCAACTCGCTAATTTCTGCGCTAGGTAATCATGCTCGGCTTGATCAACCGATAAGTCCCAAGCCCGCTTGATCTCAATCCAGATACGCACGTATTCGCAGTGATATCCAGAATTCGGCGGCATCCATTCAGCTGGATCGCGATCGCTCTTTGAACGATTACTCGAAGCCGTTACTGCGATTAAAAAGAACGGTTGATCGAGGTCATTAGCGAAATGCTTGCGCTGATCGGCATTCCAATTCCATGCACCCGAGTCCCACGCTTCGCTGAGGGGCACCATGTGGTCAATGTCAAACGACGATGAATCAGTCGTCTCAACATTGTCGTAAATAGAGAACCAACGTCCGCCAGTGATCGCACACCGCGCACCGATCTGGACTGGGTCTAGTGATTCGGCAATCAAAACTTCCTTGCGGGTATTGCATCCATTGCGATCGGCGTCGTACCAGTCGGCGAATAAATCTCGGTCGTAACCACCGACGAATTCGGGTTCAATCCGTAAACCAACCGGATCTGATGGTGCAGGTGGTTGCGTCGCTTGGGGTTGAGTAGTGGGCGCGGGGGTGATTGGCGCCTCCGTAGTTGGTGCGGGTGTCGTTGGCGGTGCAGTCGGGCTAACTGGTGCCGAAGTGACAGGTGCTGGCGTAAAGGGTATTGATGTAACGACAACTTGGGTTGTTGTGATTGCGATCGTCGAATCAACTGGCATGGTCGTCGAACTGTCAGCAGTAGTTTCAACCGATATTGAATTGTCAACTTCAATCGCCACCACATCTGATGGCGATGATCCACACGAGGCAACAACGAAAAGCATGGAGACGGTAAAGCCTGGCCGAAGAAATTTTGACAGACGGGACTCCACAACAAAAGACTAGGCAATAGAGCTACGAGATCGAGCGTAGAACTGAGCCAAATTCGCTAATGGTGTATTCGGCGGCACAATTCGGCGAGAATGCAAAGGTGATTGGTCGTTTTGCGCCTTCTCCAACTGGGCCGCTACATATTGGCAACTTACGTACCGCCGTGATTGCGTGGCTGTGTGCGCACCAGCGCGATGGTGAACTGCTTCTTCGATTTGAAGACCTTGATCGCGCGAATAGTAAGTCCGAACATGAAGCACGACAGATCAACGACCTTGCGCAACTCGGAATAACGGTTGATCCAAAGGTCATTCGACAGAGTGAGCGCTTTGATCTCTATCGTGAGATCGTTGAAGGTTTACGGCAACAAGATCTGGTGTATCCGTGTTATTGCACTCGTCGTGAAATTCTTGAGTCAATTCAGGCGCCGCATGGACCAACTATCGAAGGGGCATATGCGGGCACCTGCCGCAACCTGTCGGCTCGCGATCGCTCAGAGCGTGAACAAAGTGGTCGTCCACCGGCGTGGCGCCTCCGAACGAATAACGAGACGTACGTCGTGGATGACCTGGTTGCTGGACCGACCATAACCGTGATCGATGACATGGTGCTTTTTCGTAATGACGGTGTGCCGGCGTACAACCTTGCAGTGGTGGTCGATGACGCCGAACAAGGTGTCACTCAAGTAGTTCGTGGCGATGATTTATTGCTAGGCACTGGTCGCCACATTCATCTACAGAAACTGTTGGGTTACCCGACTCCGCAATATGTTCATGTGCCTCTTGTCGTAGGTCAAGACCGAGAGAGGCTGGCCAAACGACATGGTGCCGTGACACTGGCCGACCTTAAACAACGAGGCATCGGCGCAACAGAAGTGTTGTCTGAACTTGCGCGAAGTATCGGAAGTCAGATTGAGCGACCACAAAGCGTGAATGATCTCCGCACCGATTTCAGTCTCGAGCGATTACCAAGGTCCCCGTGGACGATCCCGGCCGACTGGCAGACTGTTCACCATGACAACTGATCTCGAACGAGTCTTGGGTTATCAAGAAGCGCAAAATAATGATGGCGACATGGTTGAAGTCGGCGAGAACCTACTGATGATGCCGTTTTGGACTCCCGATATGTGTCAAGCAGTCATCAACGCTGCTGAAGCGGTAGGCGGCTTTGAACCGAACCCCGATGATCCGGTTCCAGGGCACGAAATCAGCCTTGCCGTCATTAGTCCGCGGCTCTACGAAAACCTCATGATCGATTTAGGTGAGCGCATCTGGCCTCAGTTGCAACGGAAGTGGCCGCTCATTGACTACTGCGGACTGCGCGATGCCTTCATCATCAAGTACAGCCTCGACGGTCAAACCGATTTGCGTATTCATCACGATGTCGCGCAGGTGTCGGCCTCGGTCAAACTCAATGATTCGTATGAAGGTGCCGAACTTGATTTTCCGCAACAGTCATTCACGAATCGCGATGTGCCAGTCGGTTCACTTTTGGCATGGCCATCGTTGGTGACCCACCCGCATCAGACTTTGCCGTTAACTGGTGGCATCAAGTACGGCCTCACAATTTGGTTCGAGTTGCCCGAGCAATACAACTGATTTATGTACCGTATGCAGGGACTATCCACCACTTGGTGAAAAATAGAAACTACCGTCACACTTATTGTGAATAGGAGTTTCAACCACACGCAAACAATGAGTGCGCTCGTGGTTGTGTCAATTGGCTTGATTTCATTGACCTTTTCGAGTTGTTCAGGTGTGGTTTCATCAAGCGCAGAAGCAGCAGTGCAATCACCGGCACTCATTGATTTAGCGCCACCGACAACTGCGGCCCCGACAACCTTGCCACCAGAGACCACGCTCGCGCCAGCAACAACCATGCCTCCACTACAACCAGTAGTTGTTGCGGTGGCACCGATGGATATTCCTCTCGTCGCAGTTGGCTCGGCTGATGGCCCTGAAACTTCGCGAGTTCAACAACGATTGCTAGATCTCGGATTCTGGTTGCAATCAACGAACGGTGATTATGGCGTTACAACGTCTCAAGCAGTGATGGCCTTTCAGAAATATTCCGGCCTTGACCCAAATTCTGAAGTCGACGAGGTAACGGCTGCGGCGTTAAGCAGCGCAACCACGCGAGCACACGGGATCGCCAACCAGGGTTCGCTCATTGAGGTTGATAAAGACCGTCAACTCCTCTTCATCATTCAGGACGCCCACACAGCCTGGACGATCAATGTCTCGACTGGTTCAGAGATTCCATTTAAAAAGCGCGACAAGAACGAGTGGGGCAAATGGGTCCACGGTGACGCCGCCACCCCCGATGGCATTTTTGTGATTGACCGACAGGTTGAGGACGGCTGGCGCGAAGGCGATCTTGGCGATATTTACCGTCCGAAGTACTTCAACAGGGGCATCGCTCTTCATGGGGCCTACAAGATCCCTAATTATCCGGCCTCACACGGCTGTGTTCGCATGTCGACGCCGGCGATGGACTTCCTGTGGTCGGCCGACCTAGCCCCAATGGGAATGAAGATCTGGGTGCACTCCACACCACCCGTGGCGTGACACGCTAAGAGAGTGATTTCAGCTTTCAGCGAATTTCGTCCATGGCTCGACCCAACTCAAGTGTCAATCGGCCGATTGCCGATGCGACAGGTGATGACCGGGTGCTCAGACACCGATGAAGCGCGCATTGGTCGAGAGGCGTCGCCGTGGTGGCAAAGTCTGAATGGCATTTGGCAACTCAAACTGTGGCCCTCGCCAGATGCAGTTCCAAATATCGCCGTCAAAAAAGATTTGGCATCAATTGCGGGTTGGCTGACGGTTGCGGTTCCAGGCAATTGGACAGTTCAGGAAACCGGTGATCTTCCGCACTACACCAATGTGCAAATGCCGTGGCCATTACGGCCGCCCGAGACTCCTTCCGAAAACACGACGGGTGTGTACCGCCGCTCATTTACGGTGCCAAAAGATTGGAAGTCGCGCCGCACGGTCATTCACATCGGTGCCGCCGAAAGTGTTCACGCAGTATTCGTCAACGGAGCGTTCGTTGGTTACGGTACTGACAGTCGCTTGCCAAGCGAATATGACATCACCGACTATTTACAAGCAGGCAAAAATACGCTTGCAATCTTTGTGCCGCGCTACAGCGCTCAGTCATACGTTGAAGACCAAGACCAATGGTGGATGGCCGGTCTACACCGTGAGATCTTTTTAGAGTCGCGCTCACACGTACATATCGCGCAACTGCATGCTCATGCCGATTGGGACGCCGACGAAGGTTTGGCAACGATGAATGTCTCGGCCTTTATCGGCGTGACCGACAACAACTCGCAGAGTCCACTTGGCTCGGGTTGGTCAATCCGTTCATGGGTTGAAACCCTTGAAGGCAAACGTCTGGGAAAAATTCATTCGTCAAAAGTTCCACATCGTCACCTTCAACCGTATGGCTTTTCGGGACACACCGCAAAAACTTCATTTGAAGTGCCGCGCGTGCAACCATGGTCGGCCGAGATGCCGCAGCGATACCGCCTGTTGTGTGAACTGATCAATTCAGATGGAGAAGTGTCCGAAGCGGTCGCTCAAGTCATTGGTTTTCGTCGCGTGGAAATCAAAGATGGATTAGTCAGTGTGAATGGTCGGGCTATCACGATCATGGGAGTCAACCGCCATGATCACCATCCCGATAAGGGCAAAGCAGTCTCGGTTGAGGACATGCGCCTAGACATCATCACAATGAAGCGAGCCAATGTGAATGCGGTTCGCACCTCGCATTATCCGAATGATCATCGCTTCTATGACCTCTGTGATGAATACGGTTTGTACGTCGTCGACGAAGCGAATATCGAAAGCCATGGTTTCAACACGAGTCTGTGTCATGACCCTCGCTACGCCGCCACTTGGCTATCGCGAGTTGCGCGAATGGTTGAACGCGACCGTAATCATCCGAGCATCATTATGTGGAGCCTGGGTAATGAATCGGGCTATGGCGAACATCATGATGCGTGTGCGGCTCATATTCGGCGAGTTGACCCAAGTCGCCTATTGCATTACGAAGGCGCTGTATTTCATAGTGGATGGACCGATGGTGGAAAGAATGTCACCGACGTCGTATGTCCGATGTACGCACCACCGTCAGCAATTGAAATGTATGTGACCGCAAAATTAGGTGAGCGTCCGTTGATCTTGTGCGAATACAGCCATGCGATGGGTAACTCAAACGGTGGCCTGGCTGACTACTGGAAAGTCATTGACAAGTATCCGCTACTGCAAGGTGGCTTTGTTTGGGAATGGAAAGATCACGGTCTTCGTCAGACATTAAAAGATGGCCGCGAACGATTTGCGTACGGTGGCCAATTTGGTGATCACCCGAACGATGGCAACTTTGTGGCCGACGGCTTGGTGTCTCCCGAATGTGAACCGCATCCAGCAATTCAAGAATTGATGTGGGTGCATCGTCCACTTGCTGTTGAACAAACCGGTTGGAAACTGCGCATCACAAATCGGCAGGCCTTCCGAAACACTGCGTGGCTGAAGGGAATTTGGGAACTGACACTTGATGGCGAGATTCTTGAAACAGGAAATTGGTCGCCTGAAGTTGAAGCAGGTCAGTCAAGTCTGGTTGATGCACCAACGAACCTTCTTGAGGCCAAGAAACTTAACGGTGAAGTGCTGCTCACTGTTCGTTGGTTCGTGAAGAAGGCAACTCCATGGTGTGAGGCCGGCTATTTGGTGGGTTGGGATCAGATCGTTGTTCGCGCCGCGGCGCCGCAGCGGATGCCAAAGCGATCTTCTAATGAAGACCGTGCCGACATTGACGTGCTTCTTGGTGGTAACCCGAGACTTAATTTGTGGCGGGCTGCAACGGACAATGATGGATTTAAGTTGATGCCAAATTTGGCATCGCAACTTGGTGTCGGTGGGCGAGCACTCTGGGACTGGCTATTGGCTGGGGTCAATACGAAGCCTGCGAATTCGTTGGTTGATCATCGATGTGATTCGTATGTCGATATCGATGGTGCGGTGGTGTTTGATCACACGGTTGTTGTGCCGGAATCGTTAACAGATTTGCCACGAATTGGTGTGGTCTTTGAACTGCCAGCAGGCTTTGATGAATTGAGTTGGTTCGGACGTGGGCCGTTAGAAAACATGCCAGATCGAAACTCGGGTGCGATGGTGGGTATCTGGTCTGATGAACCCGATGAATTGCCGTACATCGTCCCTCAAGAGTTTGGTCTTCGCACGGATTGTCGTTGGATGGACATAGCCCGTAGTCGTGACGGTGTTTGCTTGCGAATTGAAGCACTGAATCCGACGGGCTTGCATATGTCGGCAGTTCATCATCGTGATGAGGACCTTTTCACCGCAGCCGACGTCACGGAACTGACCTGGCGTGAGGCGCTCACAGTGCACATTGACGTCGCACATCGTGGAGTTGGCACTGCAAGTTGTGGGCCCGATATTGATCCGCGTCATTCAATTGCGGCGGGTACCTATCGATTTGCGTATCGGTTGCGTTTACTTGGCGCGACGGACGCGTAACTTGCGATCTTGAGCGGTGAGACACTCGCCAGTCTCAAGATCAAATTTCCATCCGTGCAAAGTGCATACCAACTCAGTGCCGGAGCATTCACCAAAGACTGACAGGTCGGCCTTGCGATGCGGACAATAGCGTTCAACGATGTAATCGCCGATCATTATTTCATCGCTTGGTGTCTCTGGCGCAAATTTCTTGACTGCTTCGGCTTCAGTGCGCTGCATACGTTCAACGCTGAGCGATTTGAAGAAGTTGTACACGAATTCGTTGTATGAGCCCGAACGCCAGGCTGAGAATCGACATGACAAGAACAACTTGTCGCTCCAGTCAACGGCATTTTGCGCAACAACCGTCTCAACCAATCGCCGATCAATTTCAAAACGAAATCCGTACGTTTCATCGTTGTAGGGCCGCACTTGACCATTAGGAAAATCGATGAAGACATCAAGATCTCCAGCGCGTAACAAACAGGCGGCTCCTATTCCTTGTCGCAGAGATGGAGCCATCGCCAGCAATGGTTCCCACCATGCTTTGAGCGTGTTCAATAACTCGTCGGTGGGCTGTGCCCAGTTGGCCTTCATGTTTTCAAGCCACTCGAGGTAGTCAGATTGGTAGTTGCGAAGATACGACAACTTGTCAGAGAAGATCTTCTGCATATCGGCAGTTGGAATCGGATGATCAACTTGCAACTCGTCGCCGATAGTGATTTGGGTTCCGGGCATGTTCATGATGCCGTGACGTGATGCTTCTTGAAGTCGTGACAGAAACTGAGTTTGGTCGGGGAAGATTGAGAGTTCTTCACCGGTAATTACATTGAATTGAAAGAGATCAGGGTCGAGAAAACACGGCGGACCAGCCGACGGGACAACAGCACGTGCATCAAGTGCCTCGACATAACGCAATGCACGCGCAAATTGACTATCTACTTTGAGGTCAATGAGTTCACGCATGCGCTCTGGAGATTCTTGATACACCATCGGGTACCAAATGGCTCCCGAAAATTGCAGCCAATGTAAGTCGATTGGTCCGTGAGCACGAAGGGCATTGAGATCGCTAGTTCGGCAATCGTTTTGATTGACCAAGCGGTGTACGCCATCACTCACGATAAGCGCAGAGTCTCCAGCTGGGCCATCAGTGATTGATGTTTCAACGTGTATCGCAACAGTGAGACCTTTACCTAGGTCATATTCGACTCCGTCAACGGTCTGAATGAATTCAGTAAAGCCAATTTTGCGCAAGCGACGTTCAAGTTCTGGGGTAGGGAAGCCTGGTAACAAAACTGGTGTGGAGAGATCAATATTCGCCGGCAACCATTCTTCATCAAGATGATCGCCATGAAGATGCGAGATGTACAGGTACGTCGGCTTGCGTAGAGCATCGTAAAAATCCGCGGGCAACTGATCATTCCGTGGAAAGACAAACCACGATCCAAAGAACGCTGGGTTAAACCAGGGATCACACAAGATTGAGCCCTGTCGAGTCTCAATAAAGATGCCGGCATGTCCAACAGACGTCGCGCGCATCAAAGAAGTGGTCACGTGTCCAAACTACTCAAAAGTGACGTCAGCAGAATGTGCGACGGGTAGTCCTTTGGTCACTTAGTGGGGGGATCTTTATACATGACACCAGCGCGTGACACGTTTTCAGTCCACTTAGAGCCATCCCAGTAGCGATACTCATAACGACCAGCGGGGTCTTTGTACCAGTCGGCCGGAACATTAGGCACAGCAGACTGTGTTGCGACTGGAGTCGAACCAGATGCTGATGACGGTGTGGGAGAGATAAAGGTGCTGGGGCTTGGGGGAGCATCTGCGGTTGCAGCCCAACCAACGTTGTCACTCACAGGAGTTGGCTGAACTGGGGTGGAGACTGTTGCGGTGACGCTGACATCGCGTGACAAATAGGCGACGACATCGTTGCTCGCGGCAACGATGTTGACCACTTGCCAACCCTGTGCCGACATTGACGTGAGCTGGGTAGCGAGATCGGCAGATTCGCTTGCAGAAACTTTGAGTGAGGTGAACTCGAGCATGTTGCCGAGTGTAGTGCTCGTTTTTCAGTCTTGGGTAGCGGTGCCCTCAACGGCAACGAGTCCACGCGCTTCGGCCTGCGATGACTCACCATCAAACACCAGTGCACCATCTCGAAGGGCGATCGTGCGCGCCGTGCGCGACACAAAACTGAGTTCGTGAGTGGCCACGACAAGCGCAGCGCCATCGGCAGAGGCCTGATCAAACAGGTCGATCAGCGCTTCTTTGCCATCGGCGTCAAGACCGACAAATGGTTCGTCAACAAGCATCAATTCAAATGGTCGGATAAAAGCGATGGCGATAGCAGCCTTCTGCTTGAGTCCGCGACTAAAGCGTGTTGGCAGATCGTCGGCGCGATCGTAGATGCCGAGTTGACCCAACAGATCAGCCGCTTTTTGCTCCCAAGTTCCCATGTTGTGTAAGCGAGCGGTGTACTCAAGGTGTTCCCATACCGAAAGGTCGTCGTAAAACGTTGGGGTATCAGCGAGGTAACTCAGTTTGGCACGTGCTTCCATTGAACCGGGGGCTTGCCCAAAGACCGTGATCGCGCCCGATGCGGGTTCAAGTAATCCGGTCGCCATACGCAAGAAAGTTGTCTTTCCGGATCCGTTGTGTCCAATCAGTGCAACCTTTTCATGCTCTTCGATACGTAACGACAACGGGTACAACGCAGGACCATCGCCGTAATCTTTGGCAACATTGTTGGCGATAAGTGCGGCGGGCAAAACCGGTTCAGATTTGCGAGCACTCGATGCTGATTCGCCTGTTTGTGCGCTGGGTGGTTTGGGATGGCGGCTCATGAATTTCCTCCGGTACGAGTTTTCTGTCCGCGGCTTTCGGCGGCAGCAGTATTCAAAGACTTCTTAATGTCATCGCGAAAGCGAATCCAGCCAGCAAGGATGAATGTCATGAGTGCGATCGCGATCGCGATTCGTATAGCCGGTGCTTCGGGGGCATTGCCATCAGCAAACGCCATTCGAGCACCAACTATGGGCAGACTTCCAACAACAGCAAGAAGTGCCGGCCAAATTGCCTTGATGAGGCTCACCGTGCCGGCTACTTCGGGTGGCATCATGTTGGCTTGTGCCGTTGATGAGATTTGATCGGGTGCGCCAGACACAATATTTATTGCGGCACCAGCGAGGGCTCCAGCAAGCGAAGGAACCGCGCAGATTGCGGCGACTGACCACATGTGAGGTTCGACAAGTCCCATCGTTACAACCATGATGGCGGCAATCGGAATAGCGATCACTGCTGTTGAACTTAAGAGAGCGATATACATCAACCCACGAAGTTTGGGATACGCATCGGTGCGCTCACCTTGATCAATTTCTTGAGCGAATGGTTCACAAAGTTCGAGTCCTAAAATGAATAGTGCAAGACCACTGCCTAATACCGCAGGAGTTGTTCCGTTGTACACCGCTACTTGGCATAAGGCAGCGACAACAGTAAGGGTGATAATTCGAGCGATGCGACTGAGAGGGAAACGTAATAAACCTTGCCAGCCACGTTTCCATTCGGCAGGAAAACGAGTTGAGGTTGCTTTACGTTTCATCTTGATCCATGGGCGATTACGACTGCGCTCCTGGCTGAGTTGACGACGTAACAGCGTGACGGTGCGCAGGTCTTGCAACGTCACAGCAAAGCGCAGTTGGCTCACTAAGGCTGAGCGACGTGACAATGCTTCAAGTGATTGACGACCCAACAGTGCTAGACCGATTGCAATGAGTAGTACTGCGACAACTGATGGAACTAGTTCGATGAAGCGTGTCCGTTCGCCCCACAATGCCAGTCCACCTTGTAAGTCGCCAGGTCCGGAGAGTTGTGAACTTGGAAGTGCCGTAGCAATTTGCCAAGCGATCAACGCGCCACCAAGCATGCTGGCCATCCAACCCCGAAGTTTGAGTGAATGAGCACATAATGCCGCACCAACAAAGAGTGCACCGATGGTTGCTCCCCACAGTGCACCCGACATTGCCCATGCCATGCCACTTCCAGGTAGTCGACGTCCAGCGAGTTGACCAGCAACTGCACCTGCACCACCAGCGGCAAACATGGCCGAACGAAGTCGTTGAACAGCGGGACGAAGAAGTACGCGCTGACGACTGACAGGTGCCAATAACACATGGCGAACATCGGCTTCTTCGATCGCTAGTGGTCCGCCGCGACTTCCCGACCGCAACCCCATGGCGACAGCAAGAATTCCAACAAGGCCAAGCCATGCGGGGCCGAATTTGAAAACATCGGCTGCCATTGAATCGGCGACAGGTTTATCAGGAACGAGTCCAGAGATAAACAAAATTCCGCCACCGAAGATAAACGCGGCTAAGTACACGCGGTACAACGCTTCAAACCATTCAACTTCTGCGAGTCGATTTTTCTGACGCGCCCGTCGAAGGGCGCGCACGGCATTTGAACTGATTGCCGTAACTTTTGTGGCGAACGAATCGCGATCGGGTTCGATGCCCCCCAGTTCGACGGGCGTCTCGGGATCGGACGACCAACCTGACCACGATGCGACGAAAAGACGAGGAGTTGCAAAGCCTGCGTGTTCGATCGCGACGATATTGGCGCAAGCCGAGATGCCGCTGCCGCAATACGTGATCACTTCATCGGCAAGATCAACACAAAGTGATTCGTAATGACGACGTAATTCTTCAACTGACTTGAAGGATGAAGTTTCGGTATCGATGGCTACGTTCCATGGTGCACTAAATGCGCCAGGAATGTGACCAGGACGCGGGTCAAGTTTTGCCGTCGCCTCGGTGACAACGCCTTGAAAGCGTTCGCCTGATCGAGCATCAAGAAGGACGCGACGAGAATTGATCGCCCCTTCAGCAACAATTGATTCAAGATCAGTCTTTGTGAGGAGTTGTTCGGTTGGCCATTCAACTAATGCGAAAGATGCTGCTTTGACATTTGTGGGTTTGCCGGCGGCAAGTGGTTGTTCAGTGGTTCGTTGCCAAGCTGCAATACCGCCATCAAGAACCGAGGCGTTGCAGCCAAGCATGCGCAACATCACGACAAGTCGCGATGCCGTCATGCCACCGGTGTCATCGTAGGCAACGACGTAAGAGTCATTGTTAATGCCGAGTCGTGACATTGCCCCGGCGAATGCCGAAGGCTTGGGGAGGGGGTGGCGACCGTTCGTGGCGTCAGAATGATCTGAACTGGCTAAGTCACGATCAAGGTCAACAAAGATTGCGCCCGGGATATGCCCGTCGGTGTAAGCCTTGCGACCATCGCGCCCGTCGAGGTACCAACGCACATCAGCGATCACGACATCGGTGCGCTCAAGAGTGACGAGTTCGTGGGCGGTTATGACGATTGGGACTTTGGGCTCTAACTCGTTCAAGGTTTCTATTCTTGCCTGTGATGCGGGCATACTGACAATGATGGATGTAAGAACCGTTGAACTTTTTGCGTCCCTTTTGGCGCTCATTGCACTGGTCGGGGGAGTCTCGTACGCCCTTTTGGGATTGGTGATCTCGCCGAATGCGTCAATCGTTGCTGAAATTCGCCGGATGTCGTTGTGGTTGGCGTGGTTCGTTGCCGCTGGGGCAACTGCAGGAAGTCTGTATTTCAGCGAAATCGCCGATTATGTGCCGTGTCGTTTGTGCTGGTTCCAGCGAATTTGCATGTTTCCGTTGGCCGGGATTTTGTTGGTGGCGGCTATTCGCAAAGATCGCAACGTGCGTTGGTACGCACTGCCGATGTTGGTTGCTGGTATCTGCCTGTCGAGTTACCACTATCTCATTGAATGGAAGCCGTCGCTCGGCGAAGGTGCGTGTGGAATTGGGCCATCGTGCACCGATGTGTGGTTTCGTCGCATGGGATTTGTGACGCTTGCCTTTATGGCCCTGAGCGGATTCATCGCCATTGTGGCACTACTTTTTGTTCAGCCGAATAAGTCGCAAGAAGTTGATGAGGTTCGGAACCAATCAAGTCCTTTCAACGACTCATTACTCGAGAGGTAACGACATCATGGCCAAGCAACCAATCAAAAAATCAAACAACACCAAGTGGTTGATTGGTGGAGTCATCTTGGCCATTGTGATTGCATTTGTCATCGCGATTGTTGCTGGAGGCTCAAACGATTCGGCCTCTTCAGATACGACAAAGGTTCCAAATAGTGATGGGACGGTTTCGGCTGGCGAGAACCAGCCAGTAGAAGTTGTTGGCGACGTACTCGAACCCTTGCTCGAATCTGGCGATGACTCAACAATTGGGTTGATGGCACCAACTTTGAACGGGTATGCCTTTGATGGTTCAAATCTTTCGGTGACGCCGGGTAACGGCAAGCCGTACATGGTCGTGTTTCTTGCTCACTGGTGCCCTCATTGCAATGATGAAGTTCCACGTCTCATTGAATGGAAGGCGTCGGGGGCCGTGCCTGCAGATTTGCAAGTGATTGCCGTGAGCACCGCAGTTGCCAGCGATCGACCGAACTATCCACCGTCACAATGGGTCGTGAACAAAGGCTGGCCATGGCCAGTGATGGCCGACTCTGAAGCAATGGATGCGGCGCAGGCGTATGGAGTTTCGAGTTTCCCGTTCTTCACAATCGTTGGTGCCGACGGAAAAGTAAAAGCGCGGGCCTCGGGCGAACTTGGCACTGATCGAATCAATCAGATCGTGACTGCTGCTCTCGCTAGTTGAGTTGGCGGGCTGCTTGTTCAGCCAGGGCTAAAACTTCGCGAAGTGGCAATGACAATGCCCGCGATGCAGTCACAGCGTCATCGTTTTCAACTTTGATTCGTCCGCTACCGGCTTTGATGCGGATGGTGTGTCCGTGAACCGTGACTGCCTTTTCATTGCGAGTTTGCGGCCAGCGTTGAATGACCGAACCCCGTAAACCGAGTGTTCCTGTTTCTGACACCAGCACAGCAGAAATCTTCTCGGTGAGGGCAGGATCACATAACGCATGAACAGTAAATGCGGGGCGGCCTTTTTTCATCACGATGGGAGTCGCCCATGCATCATGGGCTCCTGCATTCAGTAATTCGGCAATGGTGTGAGCGATGACTTCACCGGACACATCATCAACGTTTGCCTCAAGTAATTGAACATCTTGTCCAGCACCCGAAAGAACGGTTTGTTCTAACGTTTCACCAATGACAACTTTGACAACATTGGCGCGTCCGGGGATGTCGTTCGTTCCGGCGCCGTAACCAACGCTGCTCACAGTGAGTGGTGGCATGGCGCCAAATGAATCTGCAAGAGCGACCATGAGTGCAACGCCAGTTGGAGTTGCAAGTTCACGGTGGTCATCAAGACCGACCAAAGTGACACCGCGTAATGCCGCGAGTGCCGTGACGGCTGGCGCGGGGTTAGGCAAAGTTCCGTGTGCTGATTTGATGTGTCCGTGACCTACTGCGATGTTGCTACAGAAGATGCGATCAATGTTCAGTACCTCAAGCGCTGCGCAAACGCCGACAATGTCAACGATCGCATCAACACTGCCGACTTCGTGAAACTCGATGTCGTCAATAGCAACGCCGTGAATATTTGCTTCAACTTCGGCGAGAACGGCAAAAACTTTCTGGGCTCGGTCGCGCACTCGCGTTGGCAATTCGGAGTCGTTTAAGAGTTTTTTGATATCCCGCCAGGCCCGATGGTGATCATGTTCGTGGTGATCATGATCGTGGTGATCATGATCGTGCACTGCAACGATGGCTCGCGTTGCACCAACACCAGCACGTTGCGTGCGCTCGAACATTAGGGCGTAGTCATCAAGTGCAAGCCCGCCAATAATGTTGATGACCTGCAATGAATCAGCGCCGGCATCAACAAGTGATGCCAGGGTCATGTCACCAGCGGTGCCAGCGCCACAGTGAAACCAAGCCGCAGTACTCATGCCAACTTCGCCTGTGTTAGATCTGGGTGCAATGAACGAACAATGCGCGCCACCGCACACGCTGCACCGTAACCATTGTCAATACCTACAACGGTGACACCGTTGGCGCAAGTTGCGTGCATTGCTAAAAGTGCAGTGACGCCTTCAAGACCAGAGCCGTAACCAACGTTTGTAGGAACTGCAATCACGGGCTTGCCACTCAGTCCGCCAATCACGCTGGCAAGAGCACCCTCCATACCTGCGACGACAACGATCACATCAGCGGCCATCACATCATCAAGTCGATTCAACAAGCGATGTAAACCAGCAACGCCGACATCGGTGATGCGGTTTGCGGCAATGCCATGGGCACGTAAAGCCAAAATGCATTCGTCGACAATCGGGACATCGGCAGTGCCTGCCGAGATCACCAATGCGTTTCCGGCGTACCAAGTTGCAGGCGCCCGCCACAGCATCGATCCGTGGGCGGTTTCGGCCGAACCGAAAGTTTCCTCAAGGGCGTTTTTTTGATCGGTCGTGGTGCGCGTGATGAGAACAGGCCCAGTGCCGTGGTCAAGAAGTTCGCGCACGATAAGAACACACTGCTCAGGGCTTTTTCCAGGCCCATACACGGCTTCGGGTGCGCCTTGGCGTAAATGACGGTGATGATCAACCAGCGTGTCGCCCACATCGCCAAATGGCAGGCGCTTCAAACGATCAACGGCTTCATCAGGTGCGATGGATCCTGAAGAAACTCCCTCGATCAATTGGCGCAGGGTCTCGACATCCACATAATCATCCTGCCACTTGGCGCTCGTGCCTCTAGCCTTGGCGACTGTGAACACTTCCACTGATTCTCAGCAACCGACTGGCCGCTCGTTGCGGGTGGGGTTTTTGGGACCTTTCGGAACCTTCACCGAACAGGCCGTGCGTTCACAAGCCGATCTCAACCTTGGCGAGCTGGTGGCATTCCGTTCGGTCCCCGACGTTTTAGATGCCGTCGAAAGTGGTGACCTTGATTTCGGTGTTGTGCCAATTGAGAACTCAATTGAGGGAACGGTCAACTTCACCCAAGACGCTTTGTCATTTGATTACGAATTGTTGATTCAGCGCGAAGTGGTTCTCAATATTGAGCATTGCTTAATGGCGATGCCCGGAACATCGCTCGCCGAAATCACAACCGTGCTTTCGATTCCGGTCGCGACTGCGCAGTGTCATCGTTACTTGCGCGAAAACGTAGGTAACGCCGAAATTCATGCGGCGAATAGTACGGCCGATGCGGCAAAGACAGTTGCATCAAATGCCGTTGCCGAAGTTGCGGCCATTGCTCCACGTAATGCGGCTGCGTTGTACGGGCTGAATATTCTGGCGACCGATATTGCCGATCACGAAGGAAATCAGACGCGTTTCGTCGTGGTGGGGAAGTCTGGTATTCCGGCACCGACGGGCCACGACATCACTGGCATCGTGGTTTTTCAGCGTGCTGACGAACCCGGAAGTTTGATTTCAATCTTGCAAGAGTTTGCGGCTCGTCGTGTCAACATCACCAATCTGTTGTCGCGTCCAACCAAAGAAGGTGGGCTTGGCGACTATTGCTTCGTGATGTATCTCGAAGGCCATATTGCCGATGAGCTCGTCGCTGATGCTTTGCGGGCACTTCATGCCAAACAAGGTGGGGTCAAATTCTTAGGCTCGTATCCGGCCCATTCGTCGCATGTGCACACGGCTCGAGAACATGCCGACTCGCGCTGGCAGCAAGCCGATGACTGGATTGAGCAGATGCGGGCCACCATCGGCAAATAGCTATCCGCGATTTCCCGATTGCTCTCGGGCTTTTTGTCGCTAGCCTCACAGACGGAACGGTGGCAGAGCGGACAAATGCATCCGCCTTGAAAGCGGAAGGCTCAAAAGGCCCGGGGGTTCGAATCCCTCCCGTTCCGCTCAAAGTGTTGCTAGAGAAGTTGTTCAGGACCACCTGTAGGCTTCACCCGCTACACCTTGGAGAGGTGCCAGAGCACGGTTGAATGGGACGTCCTGCTAAGACGTTGACTCCCGAAACGGGGTCCGTGGGTTCAAATCCCACCCTCTCCGCCATTTTGTTGGCGTTTGGCGCGATCTTTTCTGAACTGTGGAAAAGAAAGCGCCATTGCTTTTGTGGTGGGCTTTTTGCCCCCGATCCTGTGGAAAACCCATATTGAATGGGCTTCGCGACGGGGGGCTCTGTTGCGATTGTGTGACGAAACGACCACACTGACGTCGGTGGTAAATATGTTTCGGCCGCCTCAACATCATGAGCACCTACCAACAATCCTCGGTGACTGATCAGTTCTGGTCGAACGGGTCGGGACGCCAGCGCCGTTCACCGTCGGGTGGACAGTTTCCGCGTGGACCCCGAGATCCCTTTAAGCGCCGACTGGCCGCTTTGTTCGTGGTCGGATTGTGTATCGCCCCCATTGCATGGGCCTTGCGTGGCGATGGCAATGCCGTCGATGTCACTAACACCGGTGGGGCTGCGGCGATCGTGCAGTTTGATACCAACGGCGACACGAACACGACCGTTGTCGTATCTGCGGTTGAGCCAGCGAGCGTTCCAGTAACAGTCGCACCGACCACCGTTTCGGCGACGGTTCCGGTCACGGTTCCAGAAACAGCTGCACCAAGCACTGAAGCACCCAAGCGAGTGTGTGCGTCGAAGTACATCGTGCAAGCCGGAGACTCGTGGTTTGGTATTGCCGATCGCGCTGGTGTGAAAGCCAGTTTGATTGCGGGCACGAATAACAAAACGATTCAGTCGCCATTGATGGTGGGCCAAGAGATTTGTTTGCCGCCAGGTGCTGTAGTGCCTGCGTTGATTGAAGCTGATGCTGTGACCACTACGACAGTTGCCAAGATTGCGTGTGTGGGTAAATACACCGTGAAGACAGGTGATTCGTGGAGTGGTATTGCCAAAAAAGTTGGCATCAAAATTTCTGAACTCACCGCAGCCAATGGCAAAACGTCGCGTTCAACTTTGTTGCCCGGTCAAGAATTGTGTTTGCCTAAAGGCGCAGTGGCTACGTCAGCCGCTGCTGCACCATCGACACCAGCACCGACAACGACGCAACCGCCTAAGTACGTACCAACGAAGACTTTTACTCGTGCCGAACTCGAAAAGTTTGTGCGCGATGCGTGGCCCGATGAACTTGAAGACAACGCGTTTTTTGTTGTGAATCGCGAGAGCAAATGGAATCCACTCAGCCGTAATTCGTGCTGTATTGGTTTGTTCCAATTGAACTGGAATTCGCATAAGTCATGGATGAGCAATTACGGAATCACTGATGCCTCAGAATTGCTGAACCCCGAGGTCAACGCCAAGTTGGCATATTTCACGTGGCAGCGCTCGGGTTCGTGGCGACCCTGGTGCACTGCGAATTGGTGCCCAGCCCCCTGACATCCTGGGTTGTCGAGGTTTCTACCTGCGTAATAGCCCTCTAGGCTGATTGCCGTTGCACTGGTAGCTCAATGGATAGAGCATCTGACTACGGATCAGAAGGTTCGGGGTTCGAGTCCCTGCCAGTGCGCCATTTCTTTTCGTGGGCGCTAGTTTCCCACGGAATGCGTTCGTAGCTCAATGGATAGAGCATCTGACTTCGGATCAGACGGTTGGGAGTTCGAGTCTCTCCGGGCGCACTTATTTACCTGTCTTCTTGCCAAGTTTGCTGACTGAATCGGCGAATGAAAAAAACGTGTCCGAGTACGGAGACGTTTTTCGCCAGACCAGACCGATGGTCCGACTTGGTGCCTGCCCAGCAAATCGTCGTGTAGCGATTCCTCGTTCGGGTCCGGCCTCAACTTTTTCGGCACATTCGGGTAACAAGGTCACTCCAATACCTGCAGCGACCATTTGTGCCAACGTGGCCATACTGGTCGCTTGAATTTCGCTGGGCTCGCTATAGGCGAGTTCACAAACTCGGGTGACCTGGTCGCGTAAACAGTGGCCTTCTTCAAGCAATATCACCCTTTCGCCACGCAACTTTTCAAGTTTGATTGGTGCTTTGCCGCCGGCTAACGGATGGTTGAGCGGCATCGCCAATAAGAACTTGTCTTCGGCTATCGCTTGAGTGAAAAATTCGTCTGACGATATTGGGAGAGCCAATAATCCGAGATCAATCGCTCCGTTGCGAAGATCGTCAAGTAAGAGTTTCGTCTGCAATTCATGGATGTGTAATTCAGCATCGGCATGAGTCGCGGTGAATGCTTGCACGATGTTGGGCAACACATAGGGTGCCAGGGTCGGAATGACACCAAGCCCCACTCGACCATGTAGGTGAGTGCCTTCGTGTTTCGATGTCTCAACCAGATCATCCATATCTCGTAAAACGACCCGAGCGCGTTTCAAAACCTTTGTTCCATGAGTTGTTAACAAGATTCCGCGCGCTGATCGTTCTAAAAGTACGACACCCAATTTCATCTCAAGAGTCTTGAGTTGTGCGCTTAAGGCTGGTTGCGAGACGAATTCTTGGTCGGCTGCAGCGCTGAATGAACCAGTGTCAGCAATTGCCACGAAGTATCGAAGTTGTTGGAAGGTTGGCCACGACATGGCTTCATTATAAACATAAGTACAAATTATGACTAGTAGAACAAATATCTAATTGTCTTATGCACAGCAACCTTGCATACTCAAGACATGAACAACACCGATTCCAACAAATGTCCGTTTTCCAGTGGAGCGATGACGACCGCAAATATGGGAACCGATAACTCCAAGTGGTGGCCCAACAGCTTGAACATCAGAGTGCTCCATAACAACCCGTCGGTAGGCGACCCGATGGATCCCGACTTTGACTACGCCAAAGAGTTCGCCACACTCGATCTTGATCAAGTGGTTCAAGACCTGACCGAGTTAATGACGAACTCACAAGAATGGTGGCCCGCTGATTATGGCCATTACGGTCCATTCTTCATTCGGATGGCGTGGCACTCGGCTGGCACCTACCGCATTCAAGATGGACGCGGTGGCGGTGGCGCCGGCATGCAACGCTTTGCCCCGATCAACTCATGGCCCGACAACGGAAACCTTGATAAGGCTCGTCGACTCTTATGGCCGATCAAACAAAAGTATGGCAACAAACTTTCTTGGGCCGACTTGATGATCTTGGCTGGCAACGTTGCGCTTGAATCAATGGGCTTTCGAACTTTTGGATTCGCCGGCGGTCGAGCTGATGTTTTCGAACCAGACGAAACCTACTGGGGCTCTGAAACCACCTGGCTTGGTGATGAGCGGTACTCGGGTGATCGCGAATTAGATAATCCTTTGGCGGCGGTGCAAATGGGACTGATTTATGTCAATCCTGAAGGACCGAATGGAGTGGCTGATCCAATTGCCTCTGCACGAGATGTACGCGAAACATTTGCTCGTATGGCGATGGACGATGAAGAAACAGTTGCACTGGTTGCTGGAGGTCACACGTTTGGTAAAGCCCACGGGGCCGGAGACCCCGGCAAATTTGTTGGCCCCGAACCAGAAGCTGCACCTATTCATGCAATGGGACTTGGCTGGTTGAACTCAATGGGAACTGGACGCGGAGTCGACACCATCACGAGCGGCATCGAAGGTGCGTGGACAACGAACCCAATTCAATGGGATAACGACTACTTTGAAATTCTTCTCAAGAACGAATGGGAATTAGTGAAGAGCCCAGCAGGAGCGCAGCAATGGATCCCGCGCGACGGTGCTCTTGGAAGTTCTGTTCCTGATGCTCACGACAGTTCACGTGCACATGCACCAATCATGACCACGGCCGACTTGGCACTGAAGTACGACCCGGCTTACTTGAAGATCTCTCAGGATTTTTACGCTAACCCTGAAAAATTCGCCGATGCGTTTGCACGAGCATGGTTTAAGTTGACACATCGCGACATGGGGCCGAAGTCAAGGTACTTAGGTAATTTGGTTCCGAGCGAAAATCTGAAATGGCAAGATCCGATTCCAGCTCCGCGCAAGATCGCGAACTCTGCTGAAGTAGCCGAACTCAAGAAGGAAATTCTTGCGAGTGGCCTATCAGTTTCAGAGTTGGTGGCAACGGCATGGGCGTCGGCATCAACTTTCAGAGGTACCGACAAGCGTGGCGGTGCGAACGGAGCACGTCTTCGTTTGGCTCCCCAAAAAGATTGGGAGGTCAATGAACCAGCAGCGCTTGCACAAGTTCTTGCTGTGTATGAAAACTTGCACCAGCGCACCGGAGTATCAGTTGCCGACCTCATCGTGCTCGGAGGAGTGGCAGCAGTCGAGAAAGCAGCGCTCAATGCTGGAGTAACTATCTCTGTTCCGTTTAGTGGTGGCCGTGGTGATGCAACGTCGGAAGATACCGATGTTGAATCGTTCGCAGTTCTCGAACCAACCTTTGATGGTTTCCGTAACTACCTGCGTGCTGGGCATCGTTCGGTGACTGAGCAGCTACTGCTCGAAAAGGCCAGTTTGTTGAACTTGACTGCACCTGAAATGACAGTCCTTGTCGGTGGTATGCGAGCTTTGAATGCGAACTACAAACGCAAGCAAGATGGTGTCTTCACGCAGAAATCTGGAGTTCTGACCAACGACTTCTTTGTGACAATCACCGATCCGAACGTTGTATGGCGGCCACTTGATGCGACCGAAGAGATCTTTGAAGGTCGAGATAGTCGGACCGGTGCAGTGATCGGTACTGCCACGAGAAACGATCTGATCTTCGGATCAAACTCGCAGTTGCGGGCCCTGGCTGAGGTGTACGCGCAAAACGATGCTAATGAAAAGTTCGTGCGTGACTTCGTGAAGGCTTGGACGAAAGTGATGAATCTTGACCGCTTCGACCTCTGAGTCACCGACTCAACTCCAAACTACTTGGTGAATCTGGTGGCAGAAATGGGCACGTTTAACCCATTTTCTGCCACCAGAAAACCTAAGTGGCCAAATCCCGTGATACCCTTGGGGGTATATAGATATCGGAGGAAAACCATGAACTCAACATTTCGAACTCAATCAAAATGGCCCCTGGAGCGAGTGTTATTTGCAATGGCCGGAACCATGTCTTTGGTGAGCGCACTGCTCGTGGCTGTGGTTTCGCCGTGGTTTCTCATATTGACCGCGTTCGTCGGCCTCAATCAGTGGGCCTATGTAACGATGCGAGCTTGTCCGGCATCACTGGTGTTGAAGCGGTTTGGTAAATCGGCTCAGTGCGATTGGTAGCCAAAGGGTGGGCGAGACTCACAGGATGAATCCATCAACTATTCGTCGGATCGCAATTGCGATCGGAACGTTTATCACGCTCGCCGGCGTGATGCACTTCGTCAACCCAAAGTTCTTTAATGACATCGTTCCACCGTGGTTGCCACCAAACGAAAGTTTCTGGACCTATCTGAGCGGTGTCGCTGAACTGATTGTTGGACCGATGTTGTTATGGCCGAAGTATCGCAAGCAAGGAGCTATTGCCGCGATCGCGCTTTTTGTTGCGGTATACCCGGGCAACATTTACATGGTGTGGGATTGGCGCGACGAACCATTCTCGAAACAGATCGTTGCGTATGGACGACTACCGTTTCAGTTTGTTTTTATCTGGTTGGCTTGGAAAGTCTTCACTGATTCCTCGGCGAGCGAAACTCGGTTACGACCTAATCGCTTAGATGTGTAAAGCGCAGTATCCGCTCGATCAAATAGTTCCGAGTACGACTCATTAGGGAAACGAGCCGCAACGCCAGCAGAAACCGTTAGGCAAAGATCACCCTGATTGGTGGGCAATCGCAACGCTTCAATTCCAAGTCGAATGCGTTCGATCACCGCTGTCGCACCATCAATACCAGTGTCTGGTAAGACCACCACAAACTCCTCACCACCAATACGGGCTGTTCCGTCAATTGATCGTGTCAATAAAGAAATTTGTTGGGCAACATTATGAATTGCCAAGTCGCCGATTTGATGGCCGTATTTGTTGTTAACTTCTCTCAAAAAATCTAAATCAAGAACGACAAGAGAAATGTCAGTTGCTTGACGCAGCGAGCGCGCAAATTCATGGTCGACAAATTCTTGTAGGCCAAATGCATTCAATAATCCAGTTCTGGAGTCACGCTTGCTGAGTTGTGCCGACTGATTCACCTGAAGATGATCAAATGCGAGATAACACGGAGCAACCACAATCAATAGCAATAAAGGATTGATGAGGGCAAAGATTGCGCCGATACAGCCGATGGAGACTTCGGCGGCATCACGAAGTAGCGAATGACGGGTCCAATACGAACTGCTAAGAATTGATTGATGGCTTACTAGACCCATGACCACGGTGACAAGGAGTGCATCAACGAATACATGAGTCGCTATTGCGACAAGGAATGCAAAGGCGAGGTAATCAGACAAGTCGCCGCTGATCGGGTGATTCTGAATGAGCGACCAAAACACCAAACTTGAACTATTCATCGTGAGCAGACGCTGGAATCGAATCAGCAAACTTGCGAGCGACGCCCGTTCGGTCGGTATCACCAGAGCGACGATCGGCAGGGCAAATGGTGGCAGGAGAATCGATGCAGCAAAAAAGAAATGACCGACTGGCGAAAGAAGTATTTGCCGCTCCGAGCGAGTCACACCTAACGAAGAGGTTCGCCGACCGCTCAGTGTTGCGCCAGCGATAATGGCCGGCAAGGTGATCGATAAGGGGAGCGCGCGATGATCAATAATCAGAAGATTCGTGATCAGCGTTAGCCCGATGCTGAGAAATAAAAGACCTGCGATTGTTCGCAGGAGACGTTGATTCCGACTCACGAATGACTCCCCTCAAATAGAACTTAAGGATTTTCGGTCGGTCGTGGCCAGAAATTCCTCAAGAAAGACGCAGGAAAGTGTCTATTTCCAAGCAAAAACAGGCTGCTCAAGATGGTGTACCCGCTCATTAATGCGACCTTCAATACAAACCCATCGCATTTGCAATAACACGGCACCAGTTGGAGCATGAATGAGATCTCCACTGAGAGGAAGTTGCACCACCGGTTGATCGCTTTCAGGAATAGATACAAATCGTGGTGAGTCGGCCCGACAAAGTTCGTGCAGACCGATGCGATAAGCATGCGCAACTTCGGATGGCTCAGGAGTGATTACCGCATTAGCGCCGGCCCAGACCACAACGGGTGTCATCACGAAACCTGATCGAGTTGTGTAATCATCAAGTAAGCCGAGAACATGCTGATTAGAAAGTTGAAGGCCTAGTTCTTCGTGTAGTTCACGCAACGCTGCATCAATGACGGTCTCACCCTGATCTAATTTGCCGCCAGGCAACGCCCATTGACCAGCGTGGCGGTTCATTTTTGCGGCACGGCGACATAGCAAAAATGAGGCACCACCCGCGACTCCTCGCATGCGACCGTCTAAGCCGCTGACATCACCTGGGACGCCCCGCATCGGATTCTCGCTGGGTTCGTAAGGATCATCAATGTCGTCAGGCTCACTATCAATGATGACGATTGCGACTGCTGCATGTCGCAAACCTTCTAACGATTGAGTCGTACGTTCATGAACGGCCAAATTTGTTGCAATGCGTTCACGCAACTTGTCATCGTAAGGAATCATCAGTTTCAGCGATTAATGAGTTGGCTCAGACGTTCAATGCCGTCCCAAACATCGGTGAAACGCGTAGTAAGTGGACTCAGACCAAGTCGTACGATGTCAGGTGGGCGAACATCGGCAATCACTTTGAACTGCGATGCCAAATCAGCAACGAGTTGTGCGGCATTGGGGTGGTGTACTGCCAAGTGACAACCGCGCTTAGATGCTTCCCGAGGTGTTGATGTCGTCAGTCCAAAATGATCAATGACATCGAGTCCGAATTTTGTGAGGGCCTGCCCCTTCTTGGCGATCACTGGCATGCCTGCACGACCGGACAATGCAATTCCTTCTTCGGCGGCCACCAAGCTCAACATGTTTGGCGTACCAAGCAAAACGCGCCGAATGTCATCGTGAGGTGCAAATGGTTTTTCCATTGCAAATTGATCCTTTTGCGCGAACCATCCTTTGATGGGTTGTTCAATCTGCGTGTGCAAATGTTCGGCGACAAATGTCCATGCTGGAGCACCAGGTCCGCCATTAAGAAATTTGTAACTGCAACCCACTGCAAGTTCAACGCCGAGTGCGTGAACATCAAATTCAATTGCTCCAGCCGTATGAGAGAGATCCCACAGAACCATTGCCCCCTGAGCACGCGCCTGAGCAGTAAAGCCAGCGACATCGCACAATTCGGCAGTGCGATAATCAATGACACTGCGTACCACCACGGCGACATCTGAAAGATCAATACCAGGTGTTAACGGGCGAACAGTCAATTCAAGGTCGTGGGCGATTCCTTCAACCACGAAGCGGTCAGTCGGAAATTCGTCGGCGGCAACGACAACAACTTTGCGATCGGGGCGCAAACTGAGTGCAATATGGACGCCCTGGAAAATATTGAGGGTGGTGTTGTCATGCAGTGCGACTTCGCCGGGCTTTGAGCCGATGATCAGACCCATGCGATCGCCAACTTTGCGAGGCATATCAAGCCAGTGATCCCAACTGTTGATCAGATCGGCGGCCCACTCGGTTTCGACAACTTGCTTGAGCCTGGAGACAGTGGCCAGCGGGGTGCGACCAAGTGAATTGCCATCGAGGTACACGACCGCATCGTCAGGAATGAGGAATTCGTTGCGAAAGGGCGCCAGTTGGTCTTGCTGGTCAAAAAGCTCGGCATCGGCTCGTGAAGTCACCCTTTCATTCTGCCCGATAGGGCGTGACCCACTACGGTAGGAGACGTGATCTTGTCTGACCGTTCGCTCCGTGAGGCCTTGAATGCTGGCCGTATCATTATCGATCCGCTCGATGAGGCTCTGATTCAACCGTCCTCAATTGACGTTCGCCTTCATCATCTCTTTCGAGTATTTCGTAATCACACCGCTGGCGTGATTGATGTCAAGAAAGACATGACCTCGCTCACCGAACTCGTCGAGATCCCCGAAGATGGTGTGTTCATGTTGCATCCCGGAGAGTTTGTTTTGGGTTCGACCCTTGAGCGGATTGCTGTTCCGAACGATTTGGTGGCGCGCATTGAAGGGAAGAGTTCACTGGGTCGCCTAGGTTTACTGATTCACTCAACTGCCGGATTTATCGACGCCGGTTTTGATGGCCATGTCACGCTTGAACTCGCCAACGTCGCAAGTTTGCCCATCACGTTGTATCCAGGTATGAAAATTGGTCAAGTGAGTTTCATGCAAATGACAACTCCAGCCGACAACCCATACGGTTCAGGTGCACGTGGATCGAAGTATCACGGCCAGCGTGGTCCAACGCCCAGCCGTTACTTCGAAAACTTTCGCAACGACTGATTAGCAACAACACTAAGGAAAAACATGTCTCAGACAGTGAAGGGCGTTATTGCCCGTGGCAAGGGTTTGCCAGTTGAACTCGTTGATATCAATGTGCCCAAGCCGGGCCCGGGCGAAGCACGAGTGCGAGTGCAAGCGTGCGGTGTGTGCCACACCGATCTTCATTATCGCGAAGGCGGAATCAATGATGATTTCCCGTTCTTATTAGGCCACGAAGCCGCCGGAATTGTGGAATCAGTTGGTGACAATGTCACCAATGTGAAGCCAGGTGACTTTGTTGTCTTGAACTGGCGCGCGGTGTGCGGCAATTGTCGTTCATGTCTTCGCGGCAAATCACAATTGTGCTTCAGTACGTTTAACGCAACGCAAAAGATGACATTGACTGACGGAACTCCGCTTGCTCCGGCATTGGGCATTGGCGCTTTTGCTGAAATGACTTTGGTTGCTGCTGGGCAGTGCACATTGGTGAATCCTCTGGCATCTCCCGCTGTTGCTGGTTTGTTGGGCTGTGGAGTCATGGCTGGAATTGGTGCATCAATGTTGACAGGCGAAGTGCAGCGTGGGAGCAGTGTTGCGGTCTTTGGTTGTGGCGGCGTTGGAAATGCCGCGATTGCGGGTGCACGCCTTGCTGGTGCGACAACGATTGTTGCTGTCGATCTTGATGATCGCAAACTTGAATGGGCTCGTCAATTTGGCGCGACGCACACAGTGAACGCACGTACGACCGAACCGATTGCCGCAGTGCAAGCAGCAACGAATGGTCTTGGTGCTGATGTATGCATTGAAGCCGTGGGTCACCCCGAAGTTTTGCGTCAAGCCTTTTATGCGCGCGATCTCGCTGGCACAGTTGTGCAAGTCGGTGTTCCGACCCCCGACATGGTGATGCCGAATATCCCGATGATTGATTTCTTTGGTCACGGTGGATCGTTGAAGCCAAGTTGGTACGGCGATTGCTTGCCTAGCCGTGACTTCCCGTTGTTGGTTGACTTGCATCTTCAAGGTCGTTTGCCACTTGAGGATTTCGTGACTGAGACGATTGGTCTGTCCGAAATTGAGCAGGCGTTCCATCGTATGGAGCGTGGCGAAGTTTTACGAAGTGTGGTTTTGCTTTGATTGAGTTGGTTAACACCACTGGAATTTTCGCCCTTGATGGTGGCGAATGGGAAGTGACGAACAACATTTGGTTAGTCGGAAATGATCGCGAAGTGATTGTGATTGATGCCGCACACGATGCCACGCCAATTGTTGAAGCAATCAATGGTCGTCGCGTCAAGGCGATTGCATTGACACATGGTCATAACGACCACATCAATGCTGCGATGGCCTTGCAAGATGTTGTTGATGCTCCGATTTTGTTGCACCCCGACGACCTCATGTTGTGGCAAGTTGTTTACCCAGATTCGCAACCCGATGGACCATTGGCACATGGCGGCATTTTGAAAGTTGCGTCAACTGAGATTGGCGTCATCCATACACCTGGCCATTCGCCGGGAGGTTGTTGTTTTCACGTTGTGGGAGCAACTAACGACGGTGGTGACGCAGTCTTTAGCGGTGACACCCTCTTTTGTGGCGGGCCTGGCGCAACTGGTCGAAGCTTTAGCGATTACGACACCATCGTTGCATCAATTCGTCGCAAGTTGTTTGGTTTACCTGCTGAGACAATTGTTCACACTGGTCATGGAGATAGCACGACAATTGGTGCCGAACTACAGGCTTTAGGACTTTTATAAGAATCTTTTGTGGAGTGGAACTTTTAGAAAGTTCCATATCGTCTGAAAGATATGAAGAAAACTCTCGCAGTTTTACACGCTGGTATATGTGCCGGCCTTTTATTCGTTGGTTGTTCGTCAAGTGAGTCATCACCTGGTTCATCGCCTGATGGTTCAACAAACACCGACAATCCGGAAAGCGATATTTCAACGTATGCCGGTTTCAATGATTGTGAATCAGTCCTTAATTGGACGAAGGCTGAAATGTTGAAACGAGTCGGGCCTTATGGACTTGAGACTTACCCATATATGTATGCCAGTTGGAGATCGGATGGAATTGAAGGCGATATGGCCGCATCAACCGAAGCTCCTGCTTCAGATGATTCTTCTAGCGCGGCTTTTGAACCAATGCCTGGCACTTCAACAACGAATACACAAGAACTGAACGTTGATGAAGGAGACATTGTCGAAACCGATGGCCGATATGTGTACAGCATTATTGACAACCGAGTACGGAGTGTTGATATTGATAATTCGGTGCTATTGAGTGAGATTGATTTACCGCAAGGTGATTCGCAGATGGTGCTTACTGGTGATCACCTCGTGATTGCAACTATGACCTGGAGTAGCGCTGCTGACACGATTGTTTCGAATTTTTCGATCACCGATGGCTTGCTTGATTTGACACGACGTGACCATCTTGAAGGTTCATTGGTGTCGGTGCGAGCTGTCAACGCGCAAGTTCATATCGTGTTGAATAGTTCATTTCTGAACCGAGTCGATTTTGTTTCGCCACGCGATGGTTCGCAAGATTCATTGGATGCTGCCGAGACGAAGAACATTGAAGTTGTGAATGCACTCACGATTGATGATTTTGTGCCGCGCACTTTTGAAGAAGGACCAAAAGGTACCTGGGGAACTAAATCTCCCGCGATTGACTGCACGAAACTTGGTTATCCAACGCAATTCAGTGGTTGGGGAGTCTCCTGGGTTGCTTCAATTGATATGAATGCTTCGGCAGAAGTCCCAGCGGGAACAATTGGAATTCTTGCTCAATCAATGAGCAGTTATACATCCATCGACAGCCTCTATATTTCGACAACTCGTTGGGATGACGCAGTAGTCGAGGAATATGTTCCTACTCGTCAAGAACCGCCATACACAGATATTCACGCCTTTACTTTCAGTGCTGATGCGTCTGATCTGGCGTATGTTGCTTCTGGCCGAGTAGTTGGAACTTTGTTGAATTCGTATTCAATGTCTGAATACGAAGGCGTCTTGCGTGTCGCCACAACGTCTTATGACTACGACTTCGGTGGCGGACAAGACAACGGCGTACACATTCTCAAAGTCACTGGTGAAGAACTCCTTGAAATCGGTGCAGTAAATGGCTTGGGCCGAGGTGAAACAATTCAAGGAGTTCGCTTTGACGGACCGCGCGGCTACGTCGTGACTTTCCGACAAATTGATCCGTTGTATGTGCTCGACCTTTCTGATCCCACCGAACCAGAGCTTGTCGGTGAGTTGAAGGTGCCTGGTTATTCGACGTACTTGAAGCCCATTGATGGTGATCGAGTCATCACAGTTGGGATGTCTGGTACCGAGACAGGGCAAATTACTGGTACGCAGGTTGCTGTGTTTGATGTTTCAGACCCAAGTAATCCGTTGCAGGTTGCGACAGCCGAGATCGCTCAATGGAGCGAAGCCACCTCGGATCCACACGCGTTCTTGTGGTGGCCCGAGACTGGTCAGATTGTCGTGCCAAAAGAACTGGTGTGTAATGAGATGGGTGGAACGGGTTGCGAGTCTGCGGTCGTGCTTAAACTTGACGGCACCACGTTGACTGAACAAGGACGTTTGTTCCAGTGGTTCCCGATTCGACGAGCCGTGATTGCGCAGAATCAGTTGGTGACTATCAGCGCTGGCGGGACCAAGGTCAGTCAATTGTCTGACCTATCGGAGATCTCGTACACCCGTTTTGATATCCCTGGGACCGATGCAGAGGACAATCTCCCGTAGTTAAGTCCGTACACTGCAGGTCATGACTGGGCCATTACAACTGACATTCGTGACTTCGGCAGTTGATATCAGCACACTCCCGGAATCGCCCGCTGAGGTTGCAGTCGTCGGTCGATCAAACGTGGGCAAGTCATCACTGATTAACGCCTTGGCGAATCACAAACAACTCGCTCGCGTTTCAAACACGCCGGGGCGTACACAACTGATCAACTTGTTCGCTTTGCCTAACGGAAGCACCCTCGTTGACTTGCCTGGTTACGGGTACGCCGCAGTGCCTGGACGCATCAAGCAAGGCTGGCAAAAAATGATTGAGGGTTATCTGCTCGATCGCGAAGAACTGGTCAACGTTTACGTTTTAGTTGATGGCGAAATTGGGCCGACCAAACTTGATGTGCAGATGCTCACTTGGTTACGTGCCAATGGCGTGCCGCACACCGTCGTTGCAACAAAGCACGACAAAGTGAAGTCTTCAAAGCGCGCGACTCGCAAGAAAGATCTTGCGGCAGGTTGCATGCTTGATCAAGGCGACATCGTGTGGGTGAGTGCAAGCAAAGGTGTCGGAATTGAACACCTTCGCTCACTCGTGAACAGTCACCTCAAGGCTTAATCTCTTTCGATTCTGGGTCGTTATTCGGACGTCCAGTGTCCGAAAAGCGACCCAGAATCACGAGACACCGCAAATGGGGGTTCAGTGAACACTCTTATTCGTGATTCATGGTGAACTTCAAAACATCGCAGAGCAACAATTTGGATTAGTGACCCGTGAGCAGGCACGGGCAGTGGGCATTTCAGATCGTCAGTGGAGTCGGTTGAATTCAAGTGGGATTTTTGTTCGTCGTCATACTGGTGTGAGTGGGCTGTTTGGTTTCCCAAATTCTCGCGAGCAGAGAATGATGGCTGCGACCCTTGCCCTCGATGGACGAGGAATTGCTTCGCATCGATCGGCAGCCGAGTTATGGGGTGTTTGGACACCTGCTGATGACGATCCGGTGGACATCATCATTAGTCAACGTGCAAGTGGTAGAGAGCTTTCGGGAGTAGTGACGCATCGACCACGAGATCACAACGATCTCACCCCGATTCGGAAAATGGGCATCCGCTCAACCACAGCGTCTCGAACTCTTCTTGATCTTGGTGCAGTGGTGCCATCAGCGGTCCCAAGTGTGACGGAGAGGCTTTTGATTGCTGGGCACGTGACACGCGAGCACTTACAGCGCACCTTGGTGCGCCATTCGCAACGTGGACGTGATGGCATAGGTCCATTGCGAGAAGTGCTTGCCTCGTGGCCGTACTCAGATCGCCCCGCTGACTCGGTCTTTGAATTACGAATGGACCGAGTCTTAAAGAAATATGGGCTACCTATTCATGAAACTCAAATCAATGTGGGGAGATATCGGATTGATTTCGGGTGGCCAAATTTGAAAGTTGCGGGTGAACTTGACGGATGGGGCAAGTACGAACGATTAGAGCAATTTCGTCGGCAGGCACGTCGTGACGCATTTCTGCAGATCAACGGATGGATCGTGGTGCACTTTACGTGGCGTGAAGTGATTAGAAGTGAGCGTAAAGTAATCCGAGAATTAGAACAAGCTCTACGTTCACGAGGTTGGAGTCCACCAATCTGACGATTCTGGGTCGTTATTCGGACGTCCAGTGTCCGAAAAGCGACCCAGAATCACGAGAGTTTGAGTGGTGTGGCCGGATTGGCCAATTGGCGTTCGCCATTTTCGATGGCTTCCAGCAAGTGAATTGAAATGTCAGCAACCTTCATCTGGTCGTCTTCAACTCCGGCAGCCTTCACGCCATCATCAAGCATGATGTAGCAGAACGGACATGCCGTTGCCACACGGCTTGCGCCAGTGCTGATTGCTTCACGGGCACGCTCGTCATTGACCTTGGTGCCAATTGACTCTTCCATCCACATGCGAGCACCACCGGCACCACAGCACATGCCCTTGGTTCCGTTGCGTTGCATTTCAACAACTTCGATGCCCTTGATTGAAGCAACGACTTTGCGAGGTGCCAAGTAGACGTCGTTGTGACGGCCGAGGTAGCACGAGTCGTGATACGTGATGCGCTCTTCAAGAGTTGCATTGCTGACATCGAGTTTGCCGTTGTCAATGAGTTGTTCAAGAAGTTGCGTGTGGTGAATCACTTCGTACTGACCGCCAAGTTGCGGGTACTCGTTGGCGAGAGTGTTGAAGCAGTGCGGGCACTGCGTGATGATCTTCTTGACTCCCATGCCGTTGAGCATGTCGACGTTGGGCATGGCCAACATCTGGAACAAGTACTCGTTACCCGAACGACGTGCCGAGTCACCGGTGCACATTTCGCTTGGTCCAAGAATGGCGACATCAATACCGGCACGCTTGAGCAACTTGGCCATCGACTGCGTGACCTTCTTGTTCTTGTCGTCGAATGATCCAGCACAGCCAACCCAATAGAGGTATTCGTGCGAGAGAACTTCGCCTGGATCAACAATGTCAACGTCGAGTCCGTCGGCCCAATCGCCGCGCTCTCCTTGATTCATTCCCCACGGGTTGCCTTGGTTTTCCATGGCTCGGAAGGCGTTACCGAGTTCGGGTGGGAAGTTGCTTTCCATCAACGTGAGGTAACGACGCATGTCGAGAATCTTGTCGAGAATCTCAATGTTTACTGGGCAAATTTCGTCACAAGCCTTGCATGAGGTACATGCCCAAACTTCTTCGGAACTGATGCGTTCAAACAATGAATTCGATTTAATGGTGATTTCAATGTCGGTTCCGAGCGGGGGAGTTACGCGACCGCCGGGAGCATGTGCAGCGGTTGCGGCCATGACTTCGCCGGTCTTCAAAACGATTTCGCGTGGGTCGAGTGGCTTGCCAGTTGCGTGTGCGGGGCACACGCTCGTGCAACGACCACACATGGTGCATGCGTCGGTGTCGAGCAACTGCTTCCATGTGAAGTCTTCAACGACTGAAGCACCGAATGACTCAAGTGATGTCTCGGTGAGATTCGGCATGGCCTTCATCGCTCCCTTGGGACGATCACGATCTTTGAGATACATGTTGAGTGGCGACGTAAAGATGTGGCGCAACATAGTGATCGGCAAGATGGCGAGGAATGCAATGAATGCAACAACGTGAGCGATCCACCAACCCTGATGCCATAGTTCGAGCGAACGTGGTGCCCAACCGTCAACGAGGCTTGCGAGCGGATAACCAATAAATGACCACTTTTCGTGATCCATATTCACGCCGTTTGCAGTGCTATTGGCGATGCGGAACATTTCGGCGCCAAAACCAGAAACACCGATGAGCAACATCACGCCGAGGATGATGGCATGTTCGGGCTTGCTCTTAATACGAATGCGATAGGGGCGCTGAATGTAACGACGGACAATGGCCCATACGACACCAGCAGTGAAAACTAAACCTGCGAGATCGCCGATGAGCACGTAACCGCGGTAGACATCGCCGTGAAGGAACTTGAGACTTTCGGGCAACTGGTGATCGAGTTCGAGTGCAGTCGTGACACCGAGCAACACTAAGAAACCGAAGTACATCATCGAGTGCATGAGACCAGCTGCGGAGTCGCGCAACAATGTGCGCATGTACACACCTGCACGGAAATCGGCGAGACGACGCTTAGCGTTCTTCGCAGTGGTGCGACGACGATCAGATGTGCCGCGCTCCCAGTTACGAATGCGATCAGCGAAGCGGAACGAACCCCACAACAACATGGCAGGGATCACTGTGTAGAACGCCAACTGGATTGGGCCGGGGATTCCTTCGAAGACCTGACGATGAATCGGCGAGTCGCTTTTCCATTTGGTGAAAAGCGGAAGAACGCCCGACATTAGGGTGAAGATCGCCATGAATGAACCGATGGCAATCGAGAGTTGGTAGGGCTTTAGACGCCGCGGGCCAGAAGGCGCGGCTGAGGTGTCGTCGTGCGTACTCATGCAGGGAGAACGCTAGTTGCCCGAAGGCAAAAAGGAGAACCTTACGAGGCTGTTATTTCAGGTTCCGACCGAGATCGGAGGCGAGAAATCAGCCGAAGTACTGGCGGTCAAGTTCGCGAATGCGACCCGCCAAGGTTCCGAGGAGTTTGTGGGAGAGCGCCGGGATGGCGTCAATGACTCCGAGGAACTGACGCTGGCTGATGACGAGCATTACGCATTCGGTTTCGGCGATGACCGAAGCGGTGCGGGGACCGTGATCAAGGAGCGAGAGTTCACCGACAACGGCGCCGGTTCCGAGAGTCGCAACTTTCTTACCGTTGCGCTTCACGGTGGCGGTTCCGCTGATGATGACGAAAGCTTCGCGACCGGTCTGACCTTGATCAACGACCAATGCGCCAGCGGCGAAACTCACCTCATCGGCAGCCTTGGCGATCTTTTCGAGGTCCTTGTTGGAGCACGACGAGAAGAGCGAGACTTTACGGAGGCTTTCGAGGTAAGACTTTTTTGAGGCCATGGGAGTCACTATATGACGCTCGTGATCATGTGCGAACCATTGGGGGATGTCCCAGTCGTCACGACCCTGAGCCGACGGGCACCCCCGTGAGCCCCCCGCCACACCTGGAACTTTCGCGCCACTCTGTACAACCAGTTCCAACAGTTGGAACTGGATGTACAGAGTGGCTCAATTTGGTGATTCAGGCGGAGGCTTGTTTGGCCACGGCGGCGGCTGCAGCTTCAATGGCCGCCACGTCGCCCAAATACTGAGCACTCGCCACCGACATGTCGTCATTAAACATGTATCGCTTCGGAGCGCCAGTCGGAATGTTCAATTCAGCAATATCGGCCTCGGAGATTCCCTCGAGGTGCATCACGAGAGCTCTCAGCGAATTGCCGTGGGCAGTCACCAATACTGTTTGGTTGTCACGAAGTTGGGGCACGATCGAATCGTTCCAATACGGCAACACTCGTGCGACGACATCTTTGAGGCACTCAGTGCCTGGCAAAAGGCTCGGGTCAAGCAAGCGATAGCGCCGGTCATTGACCGGATGCTCAGGGCTGCTGGTGTCAACGGGCGGAGGCGGAACATCAAAACTGCGGCGCCAGATATAGGTCTGCTCTTCGCCGTGTCGTTCGGTGGTCTCTTTCTTGTCGAGCCCCTGAAGAGCCCCGTAATGACGCTCATTCAGCAGCCAGGTTCGGTTCACGGGCAGCCACACCTGACCCATCGCTTCGAGGGCCATATTGCAGGTCAAAACTGCCCGCTCAAGTAGCGAGGTGTGTGAGGTATCGAAATACAGCCCCGCCTCAAGCATGGTGCGGCCCGCAGCGACAGCTTCGCCTCGACCCTTGTCGGTGAGCTGCACATCGTGCCAGCCCGTAAAGAGATTCTTTTGGTTCCAGGTGCTTTCACCATGGCGCAAGATCACAAGTGTTCCAGTCACGTCTTCCAAACTACATCGCCATCGGGCAGACTCTTAAGTGCTATGCCCAGTGACTTTGACGACGATGATCTAGACGACGACCTTGACGAGTTCGAGGACGAATTCGACAACGAAGTTTTGCTGACCTATTCAATTTCTGAATTGGCGGACGTCATCAACGAGGTCCTGAATGACAACTTCGACTCTGGCCTGTGGGTATGGGGCGAAATTTCTGGGCTCAGCAAGAAAGGTCCTCACACGTACTTCACGCTCGTTGAGCAGACTCCCGACGGCAAGCGCAATCAGTTGAATGTCAACTTGTGGGGCGGCGAAATGACCAAGATGCGTCCCGTCTTGATGAAGAACGGCCTCGATCTTGTGAATGGTGTCAAAGTTCGCATTTACGGCAATCTTGATTTCTATGCCGCCTTTGGCAAGTTGTCAATGATTATGCGTGGCATTGACCCGAATTACACACTCGGCGAAATTGCGCTGCAACGTGAAGAGTTGATTCGCAAGCTCAAAGAAATGGGTGTGTTTGATCTCAACCGAGAAGTTGACATCTCGCCTGCGCCACTTCGTCTTGGAGTCATCACCAGTGGAACAAGTGCGGCATGGGCCGACTTCAAGAATCAAATTGAAGGTAGCGACATTGGTTTTCATCTGCACCTCGCAAATGTGAGTGTTCAAGGTGACAACGCAGTTCGCGAAATTACGCAAGCGATTTCTCGTTTGAGTCAGCGTGATGATCTAGACGCAATCGTTTTGATTCGCGGTGGTGGAAGTAAAGCCGAACTCTCAACTTTTGATGCTGAATCCATTGCATTAGCCATTACCGAATCCGCGTTGCCGGTGTTCACGGGTATCGGTCACGAGATTGATCGTCATGTAGCTGATGATGTGGCCTTTGAAGCTCACAAAACTCCAACGGCCTGTGCAGTGGCGATTATTGATCGGGTGAATGATTTCATCAATGAAACCGAGGCTAATTGGGAAGCAATCGCCCGCTTAGCAACCCAACAACTCATTGATTCAACGAATCGCCTCAACAATGTGGCCCGCGAAATCGGTATTCACACACGCACTGCAGTTGAACGCGCCGACGAAAGGCTGAGTGACCGCATTTCGAGACTCACTCGACGCGCCCCACAATTAATCGCTGAACTCAACTCGCGTATTGACAATTTCGAATCACGTGTGCGTCTGTTAGATCCAAAAAATGTATTGGCCCGAGGTTGGTCAGTCACTCGCGGCGCCGACGGAAGAATTGTGCGCAACGTTGGCGATGTGTCAACCGGAGAAATTTTGACAACAGTGCTTCAGGACGGCGACGTCACCAGCACAGTGAATTAAAGGAGCAATCATGACTGCAAATAAAGATGAAATCGGCTACGCCGAAGCACTCAAAGAACTTGAAACGATTTTGGCCGAACTTGAACGAACCGATGTTGACGTTGATGTGTTGGCGAGTCGCGTTGAACGAGCGTCCGAACTCATTCGTTTGTGTCGTGACCGCATCGGCAACGCCAAATTGCAAATCGACAATGTTGTGAACGGACTTGAGGGCTAGTCGCCTCTAACCTGACATCGTGAGTTCAAGCCCTCCGCAATCTCTCGTTGACATCGCGCGTCGAACCGAAGCGCATCTTTCGGCTTTTCTAGAGGTTGAAGAAACCCGCTGGTCTAGTTTTGATTCAGATTTGACAAGTCCGGTTGCAGAAATTCGTCGCTTGGTGGCTTCAGGTGGAAAACGTCTTCGTCCAGCCTTTTGTCATTGGGGATTCGTTGGTGCTGGGGGAGATCCTGATTCAACTGTGAGTCTTGATACCGGCGCAGCCCTAGAACTTCTACACGCATTTGCATTGTTTCACGATGACATTATGGACGGTTCACTCACCCGTCGTGGCGCGGCCGTTACTCATGAAGTTTTTGCTGATCAACATCGAGTGTCTGGCGGCAGTGGAGAGGCTCGCCGATACGGAGAAGGCATTGCCATCTTGGTTGGCGACTTGGCCTTTGTGTATAGCGATCAACTCATGGGTGACGCGCCATTGGCAGCCCGTGAGATCTGGCATGAACTTCGTATTGAATTAAACATCGGCCAGCTGCTTGATCTCATTGGTACATCGCTGAATGAACGACGTCGTTATAAGACCGAACGAATCTGCCGCTACAAAAGTGGCAAGTACACCATTGAACGTCCATTGCATTTAGGCGCGATGTTGGCTGCACCCGATCGCCAACAAGAGTTGTTGCCGTTACTCAGCGCGTACGGTCTGCCTCTCGGAGACGCCTTTCAAATGCGCGATGACGTGATGGGTGCCTTTGGTGATACGGCATTAACCGGCAAACCAGTCGGTGATGATTTGCGCGAGGGTAAGCCGACCCCGCTGATGGCCATCGCCGTTGAACGAGCAAATCAGAGTCAATTAAAGGTGCTTGAAAAAGTTGGCCGAGATGCACTATCAGATGACGATGTTCGCCAGGCCCAAGAAGCGATTCGCGAAAGTGGTGCACTTGATGAGATGGAAGTGTTGATCAGTTCATTGACTAATCAAGCCGTTGATGCATTGACAGCAATGCCCATACTCGACACCGCCAAAGTTGAACTTGAATTGCTCGCCCAGTATGTGAGTCACCGTCACATGTAATTCCCGTGTGTAACTGGTGAGGAAAATCACCGAAAATAAGGAAAATTTCTCACCAGAATTCCATTACGCTGAGAACTTGTGAATAGTCGTCGAGTTATCAGCGTTGTTGCCCTTTCTGGTTTGATTTCGTTGTTCAGTGCATGCGGAGGCGACGACGTCACAGTTGCCGAGACCTTACCCTTGATGGTCGCTGAGTCGACCACGACGATTCCGCTTGAAACTACGAGCACACTTGCTGCGAACCCCGAGTTCTACACAATTCAACAAGGCGACACCTTGTCAGCTATCGCCGCATCGTTCGGTGTCACGGTTGCCGACATCGTCGCCGCCAACGGTTTGCCTAATGCCGATGCCATCCAGGCTGGACAAAAGTTGGCGATTCCCGGTAACGGCACGGCTCCCACAACAACCGCTGTTGCCACCACCGCTGCACCGACATCAGGCGCTTCAACAACAATGGCACCCTGACCCTGCGGGGTTATGACCTAGTGCCCTGAATGCTTTCGTGGCGATTCGTAGACTGAAACTATGACCACGGACAGCACTGCCCCCTTCTGGCCGAACAAAGAACACTGGTCGGTCGCGATTCCACTCCACACGCCGCACTACCGCATGCCCGCGCTGGAAAAAGATGGCTTCGTTATCTTGCAACCCATGGACGTCAAGATTCCGAGCAACGAGTGGGAATCACTTGAATACATGGATTGGAAGAGTGGTGGCGACACCAACTTCGCACCGCTCGCATCGGCCGATGGCGAACTTGATTGCCGGGGTTTTTGGGATAAGGGCAAAACCGACAAGGACGCGCTTTGGACCTCGAATGCAGCCAACGCTCCGACGATTAAAAAATATGTTGATGCTGTTGGCGCAAACTTCGGGCGAGTGCGCATCATCAAGCTTGAACCACAAGATCGTGATGTTGCAATTCGTTCATTCCATCGCGACGACAACAATCGTTTCAATCCCGACAATGAAGGTTGGGTCGTGCGCTCATGGATCGAACTCACTGATCAACCCGACAGCTACATGTTGTTGATGGACAACGATGCCGATGGTTTGCCCGATCGTTCAACCGAACGGCGAGTTCCGTTGCCTCAAGGTTCGCGTTTTGTTGTTGATACACAACGGCTTTGGCATGTGGTGGTGCACAACCACAATCATCCGCGCTATGCGCTCATCACGAGCTTCGAGAGCGGCCCAACACTTGAGCGTTGGATTGACTCGCAAACACCTGTCGCTGTCTAAACAAGACTGCTGAAACTATTTGCGGTTTGCCGCAGCAATTTCGGCGATGTCGCGCATGATGTCGCTCAACCGAAAGTCTTTTGGTGTGTACACCGCAGTAACGCCTGCTGCTAGTAACACCGGACGATCTTCTTCGGGGATGATTCCACCAACGACAACCGGAATGTCAACGCCTTCTTTTTTCAGTTCAGCGATAACTGCAGGCACAAGCGCCATATGTGAACCCGACAGAATCGACAAGCCAATGACATCGGGGTCTTCATCGCGAGCACTTGCCGCGATTTGTTCAGGGGTCAGACGAATACCCGAGTACACGACTTCCATACCGGCATCGCGAGCAGCAACGGCGATTTGTTCAGCACCATTTGAGTGTCCGTCAAGACCAGGCTTAGCAACGAGCAACTTTGGTGGACCGCCAGGAATTGTGCGCACGTAGGCAGCAACTTCGGCGAGTTCGCCAGGTCGCTTACCAACTGCAGCGGCAACACCAGTGGGTGCTCGGAATTCACCGAACACTTCACGCAATGCGCCAGACCATTCGCCAGTTGTTCCGCCGGCTTTCGCCAAAGCAATGGAAGGTTCCATTATGTTGTCGTTGCCTTGCGCAGCGACACGAAGTTCGGCGATCGCGGCTTGCACTGCAGCCTCGTCGCGATTGGCTCGCCACGCCACAACATCTTCGATCATCTGACGCTCAACATCGTGATCAACTTTTACAATGTTGCCTTCGCCACCAAGCGGTGATTCTTCAAACTCGGTGTAACTGTTCACACCGACCACGATCTGCTCGCCACTTTCAATGCGACGGGTACGTTCGGCCATCGACTTCACGAGTCGACCCTTCAAGGTGTCGACTGATTCAAACGCACCACCCATTGCCAAGATCTCTTCGTACTCGGCCCATGCGGCATCACGGAGATCGGCCGTTTTCTTTTCAATCACGGTCGAACCATCAAAGATGTCGGCGTATTCAAGCAAGTCAGTTTCGAAAGCCAAAACTTGTTGCATACGCAGGCTCCACTGCTGATCCCACGGACGAGGCAAACCGAGAGCTTCATTCCATGCGGGCAACTGAATTGAACGTGCCCGCGCATTCTTAGACAACGAAACCGCCAGCATTTCCAGCACAATTCGTTGAATGTTGTTTTCGGGTTGCGCTTCAGTGAGGCCAAGTGAGTTCACTTGAACGCCATAACGGAAACGACGCGCCTTTTCATCGGTGACCCCGTAACGCTCAAGACCAATGCGATCCCACAATTCGGTGAAGGCGCGCATCTTGCAAATCTCTTCAATGAAACGAATGCCAGCATTGACGAAGAACGAAATACTGCCGAACACCTGACTGAACTGTTCGGGTGGTACTTGTCCTGAATCACGAACGGCATCAAGAATGCCAACGGCGTTTGCTAATGAGAAAGCAATCTCTTGAACCGGTGTCGCGCCAGCTTCTTGTAAGTGGTACGAGCACACATTCATGGGGTTCCACTTCGGCGCATTGTTCGCGCACCAAGCAACCATGTCAACAATGAGTCGACGTGATGGCACTGGCGGGAAAATATAGGTACCGCGCGAGAGATATTCCTTAACGATGTCATTCTGAGTAGTTCCGCGCAACGCTCCGCGTGCAACACCTTGCTCTTCGGCATTGGCTACGTACAGCGCGAGCATCCAAGCGGCTGGAGCGTTGATCGTCATCGACGTGTTCATTTGTCCCGGCGGAATTCCGTTGAGCAAGGTACGCATGTGACCGAGATGAGAAACAGGAACACCAACTTTGCCGACTTCACCGGCAGCCATGGGTGAGTCGGGGTCGTAACCCGTCTGCGTTGGTAAGTCGAAAGCGATCGAGAGTCCGGTTTGACCCTTGGCCAAGTTGGTGCGGTAGAGCTCGTTTGACGCCTGCGCTGTTGAGTGCCCCGAGTAGGTGCGCATCAACCACGGTTCGTCGCGACGGATTGCCTTGTCTGCTGATTCAGCCATAGTTCGTAGTCTGTCGGGCTAGTCGCGATTTTGCGCCTGAGCGAGCAAAGCTAGATAATCGTTTCGGGGGATATCAATAGCGCCGAGCGAAGTCAGGTGGGGTGTCGTCCACTGGACGTCAAAAAGCGTGATGTCAGCGGCTTCCAATAACGCCACGAGTGCAACCAGGGCTGCTTTCGAAGCGTCGGTCTCGGTATGGAACATGCTTTCACCGGCAAACAGTTTGCCAACCCGAACGCCGTAAACGCCGCCAACGAGTTCGTCGTCTTGAAATACCTCGACGCTGTGGGCCCAACCCGTGGCGTGCAGGTACGAATACGCGCGAATGAATTCAAGATTGATCCAACCGTGTGGTCGTTTGGGATCACCACATGCTTTCATCACCTGCGCGAAACATGAATCAACTCGAATCGTGAATCGCTTGAGGTGCTTCAGTAATGAACGTGAGACATGTAGTCCGTCAATCGGAATGATGCCGCGCGTGACTGGGCACCACCACCCAATCTTCTTGGCACTCATCGGCATGGGAAATAACCCATGCGAATAGGCATTGATCAAAGTTGATGGTTCAAGATCGGCACCAATGGCAACGAGGTCATCGTCGCCCATTGGGACGGTAGCAAAATCGTATTGCGATTCAGGAAACGCAATTTGTGGGCGAGTGAACGCGCCGATGTTGTCGGGCGTTAACACCCATGGCATGACATCGGCGGCTCGCACATCAGTAACTGTAGAAGCCAGCCTTCGACTTGCGACCTAATTTGCCAGCAGCAACCATGCGGCGCAGCGTAGGCATAGCGGCGTAGTTGGGGTCACGGAATTCGTTGTAGAGCGCATCAAGAATTGACAGCGAGGTGTCAAGGCCGACGAGGTCGAGCAATGCAAACGGTCCCATGGGGAAGTTGCAGCCACCCTTCATCGCGGTGTCGATGTCTTCCATATTTGCGGTGCCCTGTTCGAGCATACGAATGGCGTTGTTGAGATAGGGGAAGAGCAATGCGTTCACAATGAAACCCGCGCGGTCTTTAACTTGTACTGGTTGCTTGCCACAGGTCTCGGCAAATGCAGTAGCGGTGTCGATGGTCGCATCGCTTGCCGACAATGGGCGCACGATTTCAACGAGCGGCATTGCAGTGGCCGGGTTAAAGAAGTGAATACCGCACACCAACTCGGGACGCGAGGTGCTCATTGCGAGTTCTATGACGGGCAAGGTTGATGTGTTGGTGGCGATGATTGCAGTGGGCTTCACAATGCGATCAAGTTCGACGAACAAAGACTTCTTCGTGTCGAGGTCTTCAACAACGCTTTCAATAACAAGATCACAATCGGCGAGGGCACTGAGTTCAGAGACTGCAGTGATGCGTCCAAGAATGGCAGCCTTGTCATCTTCGGTGAGGCGACCTTTTTCAACCTGCTTGGTCAGACCCTTGGCAACAGATGCAACCATCGCATCGGCGGTGGCCTGACTACGTGAGCGCACAATGACATTCATGCCACCACGTGCAATGACTTCGGCAAGACCCGAACCCATGATTCCTGAACCGACAACTCCGACAGTCTGAATAGCCATGTGTTTACTCCTGAGATGGGCCAAATGGCCAAGACAACGAAGTGAGCATAGTTACCAATTGGTAACTATCGCAAAGCCAAGCGTTCACTTGGGGCAAGTACTCTCTAGCCGTGACTCCAACGCCTGCAGCAATTGCTGAACTTCTTGACCACCCCGATCGCCTCATTGAATTGTTCGCCGTTCATAACTTTCGAGATGTCGGGGGATACCCGACCCTAGACGGTCGTCGCACGGCCTGGCGCAAGGTGTTTCGTGCTGATGGCCTGTATCGATTGACCCCGGATGACATTGAAGTGTTGCGGCCGTTTGGCTTACGAACGGTGATCGATCTTCGTACTACCGAAGAGTTGTCTGAACGCGGTACGTTTCCGGTCGATCAAATCGACGTTGAGTTTCACCATCTATCGATCATTGATCGCACATGGGATATGAACGAGGCGCACGACTGGAAGGGCGAGCAAGCCGAATTCTTGCGTGCGAAATACCACTTGATGTTGCAACAAGGTGGTCACTATTTAGGTGAGGCATTGCGCATCTTGAGTGATCAAGAAAATGGTCCGGTGGTCTTTCATTGCGCTGCTGGCAAAGATCGCACCGGACTCCTTGCAGCACTCTTGCTGTCGGGCCTCGGTGTGCCCGACGAAATTGTGTACGCCGACTACGCAATGAGCGAACTTGCTGGTGAAAAGACTCGCGAGTGGGCCAAGGTTGTTTCTCCGGAGTTTGCAGAGCGTTTTGCCACTATGCCGCCCGTATTGATGTCGGCCCACCCAGATTCGATCAAGGGACTTTTGGCTGATATTCGTGAAACCCATGGAACGATTCGCGAATACTGCTTGACGATCGGTGTTGAAGATCAACACTGGTCATTACTCGAAGAACATTTGCTAGAAACGGCTTGAAGCACTCCAGTGAGTCGTGATTAGGGCGTACGCTCGTGACATGACCGGAATTATTGCATTGCAAGGCGGAGGCGCATTTAGCCTTCACGACGAACTTGACTCGCGCTTGTTGAAAGAAGTCAAAGCGAAAAAGGTTGTGGTTTTGCCAACTGCTGACGCATTTGAGCAGCCAGAGGTTTTGGTGAAGGCGGCAAATGCATGGGGCTCAAGATTGGGTGTTGAAGTTGAAGCCTTGATGGTGATGCGCCGTAACGAAGCCGAGGATAAAGACGCCATCAAAATCGTTCGCAAGGCCGATGCGGTGTGGTTTGTCGGCGACAACCCGATCCACATGCGCAGTGTTTTGAAAGACACTTCAGTGTGGGAAGCAGTGCAACACGTATTGAAAGAAGGCGGCTTGGTTGTTGGCGTTGGCGCATCGGCATCAGCTTTTTGTGATCCGATGATTGACCCGCGAGGCGGCGCACTTGCGCTTGGTCTCGGACTATTGACTGGCATGGCGATCGTTGCTCAATCTGAAACGGTCACCGTTGATCGTCATGCACGAGCAAAGAAACTTGCCAATGTGCCTTTGGTGTTCTTACCGTCGCCGTCGGCTTTGATTCGACGCGGACACGAATGGGAAGAAGTTGGAGCCAACGAAAAAGTTGGCCAACTACCGATGTAATCAGCCCTCGGGGGCTGCTGGCGTGAAGCTTGGGTCAACCGAAAATGCGACGGGGAAAAATCGTTCGCCCAAGTCGGAGAGATCGGCCAAGAATAACGCTGGCTCTGAATCGGTGGGAATGCTCACCGCAAGAATTGCTTGGTATGACTCTCTTGTCTTAAGTGTGGCGTTACCGAATTGCTTGACTGAACCAACTTCGACTGGCGTATACGACATTCCATCGACGGTGTAGACCCGAAACATGTCTGGGCGAAGTGAGAATGGTTCAAATGCACCACTAGTGACTTGAACTTCAAGAAAGAAAAACTCGTCAGACGCCTCGGGAGTTTCGATAGGAAGACTCATTCTGATTTCTGCATTACCTGCTGCAGCCACAGCACCAACCGTGAAGGGGATGGCGTTGACTTCAGATGGTATTGGTGGGGTAGGAATGCCGACCTCGACTTGTGTTGTCGTTGTCGATGTTGAGCCGTCGTTTGAGCAAGACAACAACGTGGCCATTGACAACAAAACAAGAGCGATTGCTTTTCTTGATTTCATTTCTGCACCCCTTTGTTGTGAAGACTACTGCTTCACAGATGGTCGTAACCGACCTGCCACGATGGGCGGGGCGAAGATGATGCCCAAAATAAATAGCGCAATTAATAGGTAAATCAGCACTGAAGTGCCATTGCCTTGAGTGTCGATTTCGACACTTGTTGCCATAGCTACTCCCGGAGTAGCAATTGCGGTCACGCCCTCTACTGGTGCGGCATCAACAATCTCGCCGTCAAGCGGAAGCGTTGTATCAGTTCCTTCAGCACCAGCAACAAGTGTTGTGGTGACACCTGGGGCGAGGGTAGCGCCAGGCTTAGTTGCTCCAGGAGCAGAGGTGACGCCTGGTGCAGTGGTGACGCCTGGTGCAGTCGTGGCGCCTGGCGCAACAGTTGTTGCTGTTGTTTTTGAAACTAAGAAGTCACCAGTGATTGTGGGGTTGCTGCATGATCCGAGTGCAGGTGCTGCCGAAGCACCGGGAATTTGGGCGACTGCAGCGAATGCAGCTTCAACCAAGTTTTTCGGTAACGGTGCGTAACCCAACTGCTCTGATTTCTGCTGACCGGCGCACAGGAAGTAGAAAATGTATTCCGACAGACTCGCTCCCTTAGCAGCACTGAACGGTGCTGCCTCAGTGGTTGGAACAATCATGTACGAGTAACTCGAAATGGGGTAAGCGCGAGCATCGGTGTTTCGATAAACGCCTTTAAGCACTTGGGTTCCATCAGGATTGATTCTTGCTCCTTGCAACGCAACCGAAACGTTCACTGCAGTTGGTTGTGTGAAATTTCCTGAAGCGTTCTTGACGGATGCAACTGGAAAGCCACGTTCTTTGGCGTAACCGTATTCAACATAGGTGATTGCGCCATCGTTGTATTGAGCAGCAACAAAGTTGGCAACTCCATCAGAGAACTGTTGCGCAGCAAAGCCCGAGTTCGGAAAATCCGGATAGAGCGAAGTAACGGGGCACGACGAACCCAAGTTGGCCTTCTGGCACAGTTGATTCCAATCGTTCGGAGTTTCCTCAGCCATGAACGCAGTGATTTGTGCTGTTGTACCCGAACCGTCGGAGCGGACCACTGGCTTGATGCGCGTTGCCGGCATCACGCGTTGCGGGTTGTCGGCAACGATCATGGGGTCATTCCACAAAGTGATTTGACCAGTGAAGATCTTGGCAGCGGTCTCAGGCGATAAGCGCAGATCGGTAATTCTCTGACCATTGGCCTTAAGGTTGTACATGAACGCAGTACCACCGGCAACAATCGGAAGATACGCGTACGGTCGAGAAGCTGCGAGTTGTGTTTCGTCGGCTAACAAGTTTCCTTGGCGGTCGTACTGGGCACTTTGAAAAGGAATTTCAGATACGGCGAAGTCAACTTGTGCTTGATAATAGGCAACACGACCCGCAGTTGATCCGACTCCTTGATAGTTGACAACGAGACCTTGACGTGCAACGTCGGCACGCCATTGGTCGACAGCGATCTGGCTCCATGTTGAGCCGGCTCCATCAACAGGTGAGTCGGCATGCACCACCGAAGGGGAGACAACTGCAAGTGAGGTAATCAGTGCAGCCGAAGCTACGACGAGTTTTTTGATGCGGCGCATCAGCCAAACCTTCCGTTCACATAATCGTTGGTACGTTGATCGCGAGGATTCGTAAAGATGTCCTTGGTTGGACCCTCTTCAATAATTCGTCCTGGCTCGTTTTCGGCAGCCAAGAAGAAGGCACAACGATGTGAAACACGCTGTGCTTGTTGCATGTTGTGCGTCACGATGACCACCGTGACTGTTTCGCTGATTTCACTGATGGTTTGCTCAATACGACGAGTCGATGTGGGGTCGAGCGCTGAACATGGTTCGTCCATCAACAACACTTGCGGGCTCACGGCGAGCGACCGGGCAATACACAGTCGCTGTTGCTGGCCACCAGAAAGTGCACGACCAGGGTCACCAAGACGGTTCTTCACTTCATTCCATAAGCCAGCCTTGGTGAGGCATGACTCAATCAGTGCGTCGCGCTCGGAACGAGTGGTCTTGAGGCCCGAAAGCTTTAACCCTGCGAGAACATTCTCGGCCACAGTCATTGCCGGGAAAGGGTTTGGCTTCTGGAACACCATGCCGATGCGACGGCGCACGTCGGTCACGGGAATTGCGCCACGATAAATGTCAACACCGTCAATGAGAATTTCGCCAGCAAGTGTTGCGCTTGGAACAAGTTCGTGCATGCGGTTGAGCGTGCGCAAGAAAGTACTCTTGCCACAACCAGAAGGACCAATGAGAGCGGTGACTTGGCCAGGAGCCATATCAAGGTTCACGCCTTCAAGAACCTTCTTGGTTCCGAACCAACAAGCAACATTTGTTGCCGTTAATCCTGCGGCTTTGTGGCCCGGATCAAGCAACGAGATATCTGACGACCCAGTTGTTGTGGTTGACGCGTTGGTTTTGATTGACGTCATGCCAATCCCTTTCTCTTTAGTCGACGCTTCTTGAGACGACTGATGTTGTCTGGACCTCGCCCACCAATGGCGCGGGCGATAACGAATAAGACAAGAACCAAAATCAATAGGACGAGGGCACCAGTCCACGCACGAGCGATCTGCGCTTCTTGTGGGAAACGAATCAAACGGAACACAAAGAACGGGAGCGAATCTTGCTTGCCCGATAGTGGATTCCAGTTCATGATGAACGCTCCGCCAACGGTCAAGATCAATGGAGCTGTTTCGCCAATGACTCGCGCCACACCCAAAATCACTGCCGTCACCAATCCTGAACGCGAGGTCGGTAACACGACACGCGATGTTGTTCGCCATTCAGTACCACCAAGAGCCAAAGATGCTTCACGAAGACCACCAGGGACAAGACGCAGAACAACTTCAGCAGTACGAGTCACTGTGGGAAGGAAAAGCACTGAAAGTGCGAGTGAACCAGCCAAGCCCGTTTGCTGGTTGCCGAGAGCCAAGATCCAGGCGGCATAGATAAATAAACCAGCAACAATCGAAGGGACTGCGCTCATTGCATCAACGACAGTTCGGAGGGGCTTGGCAAGCCGACCTTTGACCTCGTTCATATAAACAGCGGTGGTAATTCCGAGTGGAACCGCGATCAGGCTGGCGATACCTACTTGTTGCAGAGTTCCGATAATTGCATGAGCGCCACCACCTTCGGTGGAGTCACTCAAGGCGCCGACGAACCGCTGATCTTGACTAAAGAATTGCGGCCGCAGTGAGTGATAGCCCTTGCCGATGACGTACAAAACCACAAGGACCAGCGGGATGATGGCCAACGATGCCCCGGTCCACACAACCAGACGGGCCAAATGGTCTTTGGCTCTCACTGTTCCTCGAATCTCCCGCACGGCAAGCCAAGAAATAACGATAAAGAACACATAACAGGTCAACAGAAAACCGAGAGCCCCAGAAAGTGGGAGGATTGTTTCGTACAACAACTGGCTGAGTGCGAAAGCAGAAATTGCTGAGCCAATCATGACCGTGACATCGATGGTCTCAATCGTGCGGATGCG
>JBIKOO010000092.1:0-5568 GCA_044358015.1 Ilumatobacteraceae bacterium | reverse complement strand
AGCGCCCGCAATCCGCGTCTGGTGTATGGACAAATCACTGGATACGGGCTTGAAGGGCCTGATGCAAATCGTCCGGGCTATGACATCGCGGCGTTCTGGGCGCGTTCAGGAATTGCTCACATGCTTACGCCCGAAGGTGGAGCCTTGCCCTTTCAACGTGGTGGAATGGGCGACCACACCACTGGCGTCACTTTTGCTGGTGCGATTTCGGCAGCGTTGTATCAGCGCGAACGTTCGGGCCTTGGCCAAATGGTTTCGTCATCCCTGTTGCGTCAAGGCGTGTACACGATTGGTTTTGATCTCAACATGATGTTGGGTTGGGGTCAACATCCGATGATTGGGCAACGCACGCAAATGATGAACCCATCGGTGAATAACTATCAAGCTGGTGACGGCAAGTGGTTCTGGGTGGTTGGTCTTGAGGGTGAACGTCATTGGCCGCCGTTGGCACGCGTGGCCGGACACCCCGAGTGGATTGATGATCCGCGATTTGTGACTCCGTTGCAACGAGCAATCAACCACAAAGAATTGATTGCACTCCTTGATGAAGCGTTCTCAGGTAAATCGCTCGACGAATGGGCCGATGTTTTCGCAACCGAACCCGACATGTTTTGGTCGCCAGTGAATTCGGCCGAAGAAGTGCTGGCCGATCCACAGTTGCAACACGCGGGCGGCCTGATTGAAGTGCCCGATGAATACGGCACGACAACCATGATTGCGTCGCCAGCAGATTTTCATGGAACTCCGGGCGAGCCCCGTTGGATTGCGCCGAAGTTAGGTGAACATACGGCTGAAGTTCTGCGCGAATTAGGTCGCAGTGATGAGGTCATTGAAACCTTGTTCGCGAAAAGCATTGCCGCCCCATTCATCGAAGAATAACTTGACGAGGAATAATCCATTGGGCGCGAAAACACCCCGTTTTCGGTGGTTTATTTGCCCAACCAGATGCTCAGCCCAAGCGGGGCATGACATCATCCATTAATTGGACAACTTCAAAGGCGCATTGGATGAAATCTTCAACTTCGCCGCCGCCTGGATCAACGACTTCTTCCCACGGTTCAAGTTCAATTGCCGCCAAGTTGAGCGCACCTACGCGTTCAACAAATGGACCATCATGTTCCAGATGACGCGTGAGACGTTTGAGAGTTGATGTGCGATGTGCAACGTGTGGAAAGTTGCGACGAATCCATTCAACATGCTCGGGTGCTAAAGCAATGATGAGGTCAGCCGCATCTACATGATGTTGTTCAATTTGTTTACTGCGGTGACCTTGCGCTTGAAGTCCTATTTGTTTGAGTGCTTCGCGGGTTCGAAAACTGATTGGTTGGCCATCGACAGTGAGCGTGCCTGCAGTGACAACATCTAGATCGGGCCGACGATCATTAATGATCGCCCCGGCCATGACCGAGCGCGCGGCGTTGCCGGTGCAGATAACGAGAAGTGATGTCACAAGTACGACGTTTAACTTGATTAGTTGATGTCGGCCATCGTGGTACGCGGACGGGCTGCGGCCAACAATGGACGAATTGCTGCATCAACGTCTTCGGCTTCGGCTGGGGGAGTCGTGAGCGTGGGTCCACGCTGCCAGCTTTCGGCAATTGCCAAGAACATGCCATTCGATTCAATCACTTGACCGGTCACGTCTTTCGACAATGGCGAGGCCAACCACGTAACGATGGGGGCCACCCAACGAGGATCAAATTTGGCCAACATTTCATCGGGCAAGTTGAGGTCTTCGGTCAAGCGCGTGAGCGCTCCCGGAGCAATGGCGTTCGCGGTGACTCCGTAGCGACTGAGTTCTTGTGCGGCGATCTGTGTGAATGCTGCAATGCCGGCCTTGGCGGCTCCGTAGTTGGCCTGGCCGGGGTTGGCGTACAAACCAGCAACCGATGATGTGTTGATGATGCGCGCATCATTGGTCTTGCCATCTTTGGAACGGTTGCGCCAATACTCGGCGGCAAAACGGCTCGTGCCGAACGTTCCCTTGAGGTGAACCTTGATAACCGAATCCCATTCTTCTTCGGCCATCGAGAACAACATGCGGTCACGCAGAATTCCGGCATTGTTGACGACGACGTCAAGACCACCGAAAGTGTCAATTGCTTGATCAACGATGCTCTTCGCTCCGGCATACGAACTGATGTCGTCGGTGTTGGCGACGGCTTGTCCGCCAGCGGCCTTGATTTCGTTCGCTACGTCTTGGGCGGGACCAGAGTCGCCACCACTTCCGTCACGCGATGCACCGAGGTCGTTAACCACGACGAGGCCGCCATGTGCACCCAGCATGAGGGCGTATTCGCGACCAATTCCACGTCCGGCACCAGTGACAATGCAGACCCGACCTTCAACCATTTTGTGATTCGACATGTCTTGACTTTAGGCGTTCAAGCGTGTGTTGAACGCAGTCGAATCAGCGAGAATTCAGCCTCGTAATGCCGACAACTGCGATGGGTCGATGTATTCATCGAGTTGAGTGATGAGACCCTCATCGTTCAACGTGACGATCATGACCGAATGAGCACAAATTTCTCCGCCAGGAGCGGTACCGCGAATTGCGGCCTGCCACATCCAGCCAGTGCTGGTGGCTGCTACTGCTCGAGTCTCCCAACGAAGGTTCGGGATGATTGCGTGCATCCGCGTCAAGGTTTTGCCGGTGCTTGCGTACGGCACGCTTTTGTCATCAAAGTTGTGCCATACCAAAGCACCTTCAACGCACATCGACATGGTGATGTCGGGTTGTCCTGCATTTGTGGCAGCCGCAAACTTGCGGTGATGTTCGAGTTTTTGTTCATCGCTTAAAGCCATGTTGGTGTCCTTTCAAGAACGGATGTTGAGATCAGGTTGGAACGCCGCCGTCAACAGTGAAAACCGCTCCGGTGGTGTAGGTGCTCGCATCGCTAGCCAAGAATAAGGCAGCGCCAACAATTTCGTGGGGTTCGCCGACGCGTTTGAGCGCAACGCGCTTCATCATTTGGTCAACCATGTCCCAGTTCCAGGCCTTGCTGATATCGGTGCGAAATGAACCCGGCATGATGCAATTGACGCGAACATGAGGTCCGAAGGTTTGCGCAAAGCCGATCGTCATTGCGTTCAGTCCAGCCTTGGCGGCCGTGTAGGGAATCACATCTGGGGTCGGGTGAATGGCGGCGATACTCGAAATGTTGATGATTGAACCAGCGCGGCCAGTTTCTTTGGCGCGCTCACTCATCCGCGAGCCAAGTAAAGCTGACAGTCGAAATGGTCCCTTGAGATTCAAACCAATGACTGAGTCCCACATCTGCTCGTTGACGTTGGTGATGTTGTCGTACAACGGCGACTTGCCGGCATTGTTGACCAAAATGTCAACACCACCAAATTCATTCCAAGCTGCATCAGCGAGGCCTTCAAGTTCATCCCAACGTCCGATGTGACACGCATAAGGCACACAGTTGCGTCCGGTCTCGCGTCGAACTTCAGCGGCAGTTTCTTCGCAAGACTCAATGGATCGACTCGCGATCATGATGTCGGCACCTTGGTGAGCGAATGCCAAAGCCATTTCTCTGCCTAAGCCTCGACTTCCACCAGTAATGAGGGCCGTGCGACCCGTGAGATCAAATAACTGTGCTGGGTTTGCTGAGGGTTGGGGAGGAGTGACCATAAAAAGACCTTAGGTCGGAGGCGCCGATTACGCCGAGAGGTGCGAATCGGGCGAAACTGTACGAATGGATTTTTCTGAGTCAGCTCAAGCCATGAGCTTTCGCCACGAAGTACGCGCGTGGCTCAACGAGAAGCTGGTGGGTGACTACCGCAAACTTGGTACTTCAGCAGAAATGGGTGCTCACGACTGGCATGTGCGGGTGGCTTGGGAACAAGAACTCGGACGCGCCGGCTGGTTGGGGCTCACTTGGCCCAAGTCTTTTGGTGGTCGCGAGGTATCAGTCTCAGAAGAATTGGTTTTCGCTCAGGAATACACCTTGGCAAACGGTCCGCAACGCGCCGGGTTTTTCGGTGAGGGACTACTTGGGCCAACTCTGATTACTTTTGGTTCGCCCGAACAACAACAACGCTTTTTGCCACCGATCTTGAAAGGCGAAGAGTATTGGTGTCAGGGATTCAGTGAACCCGGAGCGGGCTCAGATCTCGCTGGTGTACGCACCACCGCAGTTCTTGATGGTGATACTTGGCGAATCGATGGTCAAAAAGTTTGGACGAGTCAAGCTCAATTCGCGCAATGGATTTTTGTGTTGTGTCGGACCGAACTTGAAGAGAAAGCCCACAAGGCTTTGTCGTATTTGCTGGTACCCATTGATCAACCAGGTGTCGAAGTGCGACCGCTGAAAGATTTGTCGGGTAACGATCATTTTTGCGAAGTGTTCTTTGATGGTGCCATAACTTCTGCCGACATGGTGGTTGGCGGACGGGGTAATGGTTGGAAGACCGCAATGGGAACTTTGGGCTTTGAACGTGGAACCGCATTCATGGCGCAGCAATTGCGATTCGCGAAAGAGTTTGCCAATGTGCGTGACCTGGCTCAGCTAAAGGGAGTCGCCGGCGACCCCGAAATTCGTCAACGTTTGGCGCGCGCCTACGGTGAACTCGAAATCATGCGCTGGTCAGGTTTGCGTAATGTCACCCGATTCATCAAGGGCGGTCAGCCTGGCCCTGAAGGATCAATTGGCAAGTTGTTCTGGTCAAAGTGGCATCAACGCCTCGGTGAACTTGAAGCCGATTTGTTGGGTGCCGATGCTTTGGTGATGCACGACGAAGGCTCACTTGAGCACGACTTTCAACACACGTTCTTATTTAGTCGCGCGCACACGATTTACGCAGGATCAACTGAAATTCAGCGCAACATTGTTGGCGAACGAGTTCTTGGGTTGCCGCGAGAGTAGCTCGCGGCAACCACAATCACATACGTTCGATAATGGTTGCGGTACCCATGCCGCCACCGGTGCACATTGTGATGAGAGCCGTCTGCTTGTCTTGACGCTCGAGTTCGTCGAGTGCGGTCTGCATAAGCATCGGTCCGCTACCGCCAATGGGGTGACCAAGGGCGATTGCTCCACCGTTGACGTTGACATTCTCGTTGGTGATTCCGAGTTCACGCATTGCACGTAACGGAATTGCCGCGAAAGCTTCGTTGATTTCCCAAAGGTCGATGTCCTTGGTCGTCATGCCGGCTCGATCGAGACACTTCTTTGAAGCAGGCGCTGGGGCAGTGAGCATGATGACGGGTTCGGCACCAGCAACTGACGACATCACAATGCGGGCGCGGGGCTTGAGGCCGTGAGCCTTGGCGTATTCGGGGCTGGCAATCATGATGACACCAGCGCCGTCAACAACGCCCGATGAGTTGCCAGCGTGGTGAACGTGATCAACGCCGTTGATTTCGGGGTACACCTGCTTGCACATTTCGTCAAACGTGCGGTCGAACTCTTTGAACTGATGCGCACCTAAGCGAGCGAACGACGCTGACAATCCTGCGAGCGACTCCATGGTGGTGTCGGGGCGAAGATGCTCGTCTTTGGCAAGGGCAACAGTGCCATCAGGATTCAAGATCGGAACAACGCTCCGATCAAATCGACCTTC
>JBIKOO010000179.1:0-17606 GCA_044358015.1 Ilumatobacteraceae bacterium | reverse complement strand
TCTCGGTCTCGGCCGAGGGCGGCGGGTGACATGGGGGACGAGTAAAGATCCCTGAGTAAAAAATCTGGTTTCATGTCCGCCCGAGTTCGTTCTGGCGACTCGGGCTGTAGGCTCACATACCTATGTCAAAGAAGACCAAGAAGCGCAAGGCTCGGCTCCGCCGCTCAAAGGCGAACCACGGTAAGCGCCCCAACATGGGTCGCGGCTGAGGTCAGTCTTTCTCGTTCCACCTGAATGTCCGGTTGCCCGGTACCAAGGTACGGGGTAGCAGTCTCACCGAGTCTCATTCGGACTTAATCAATCGAACCACTTGAACAATCCCAATCAATCTGGGGGTGTCATGCCATGACAACGATCTCCGATGTGTGGATGTCATCTTCTATTGACCAGTGGCGTCGTCTCGGCTTTGCTGATTTTCCAATATCTCAGCCCGATGGCTCAATAGTTCCTTGTCTGTCAATCGCTGGCTTAGGTTTTCGTTTCTTGCCAGAACTTTCTGATCCTTCGGCTTTGGGAAGTTGTGTGAGCGGTTGGACATTGGTTTCAGACCTTGGGTCTGGCGATTGTGACTTGTTGTCAGTTGACGGCATCGCGACACGTGTGATCGCTGAGCCTGTCGATGCACCGCAATTGACACATGCGCTAAACGTTGCATCAATCGATCACCTCGTGATCACCACAGGGTCGCTTGATCGAACATGCGGAGCGATCACCGAACAACTCGGATTGCCTTTGAAGCGAATTCGTGATGCGGGACATGGAGTGCGTCAAGGTTTTCATCGCGCTGGCTCCATCATTTTGGAAATAGTTGAACGCCCCGACTTGGCTCCAGAAACCGCTGCTGAAATTTGGGGCGTGGTGTTTGTTGTTGAAGATCTAGATGCGGCCGTGACATGGCTCGGTCCCGATGCGATCGGCGCTCCACGCGATGCAGTGCAAAATGGTCGACGCATTGCGTCAATCAAAAAAGAAGTGGGGCTTGGTTTGCCAGTGGCGTTGATGTCACCACATGTTCGCTGACGTTTTACCAGCCGTCTTCTTCATGCTTTTTTGCGAGGTACTCGAGACCAGCAGAACAGTCATTGCTCTTTGCACACCAATTGCAATGTCCGGCCGGGCGTAAAACTGGTTCGGCATTTCCGAGCTTTAACTCAATGGCGCGCACAAGCCCGTCTTGTAGGCGGCGGGCAGTTGAGCGAAGGACTGCTTCAGAAATATCTTCTTGATGAACTTCAGCGGTATCGAGGTAATAACTGGCAACTTTTCTTGGTGCATTGCCAATCGCCAAGAAATCAATGAGCGCGTACAAACGTAAATCGTCGTAATGCGCGGGGGACCAACGGCCAGTTTTGAGATCGATAATGACTTTGTCGGGCGGCTTACCAAGTGCGAGATCGACTTTGCCGCCGATACGAATTCGATTGTTCGAAAGATTGAGTGCCAGTGAACTTTCAACTTGGGGAATCCATGAACTTTTGATGGGTGGAAAACATTCGGTGAACCGCGTGAAGAGCGCGCTGCATTCGCCAACGAGTTCGGCGCGAGCGAATTCGTCAAGCGTGATTAAGAATTCGCTGATTGATTTTCCGGCGTCGTTACTAAGCCGAGAAATCGATTCTTCAACAAGATCGGTTGGAGGCATGGGGTGACGCAAGTTGATGGAGACTTCGATGGCCTTATGGACAATGGTGCCTTTGCAGTTGGCGTTAGTCCATTCGAATGGCCCCTGGCCATCCAGAAAAAAGCCTTCGCACGAAAGCGCATTCGTGAGGCTTTGTTTGCTGAGATAAAAGCGGTTCTCGTAGGTGGCAATGTCAGGAAGAAGATGGACTACGGGCAGCAGGGCTTGTTCGAGATCGGCCCGAATTTCGTCGGCGAGTGAAGGTGGAACCTCGGGCCGGGGCTCGGACTTGCCGAGCATGTCAATGACCTTTTGTTGGGCGGGGTTGTAGATCTCAGACACTCGTGTACCTCATGGCCAAACCTTAGGTCGGGGGTGGGGCATCGTGAGTTGATCGGCTGTCTCGAGTCGCCCGAGTTCTGTGCCACACCCCTTTGTCAAAGTGTTCTTTCTCATGGAAGCCACGACCGTTCACTTCGCCACCGCCGCCCGCACATTGGGGCGAGAGGCCCGCACGCGAGGTTTGATCGTGCCCGGATTTCGTTGCCCGCCCCGAGTTTTGGGTGCCGATCGCACGATTCGTCGTTTTGAAAATGGAGTCACGGTGGCAGTTCGAGTGAAGGGTCGTCCATGGGTTGCCGTGCTGGCCGACATGATTGAAGGCGTTGTCGTCGCGAATCAGCTCACTCCGCCGCTGGCCGATCGGTTGCGAGGCGAAATGTGGTTGGCTCTCGGGTTTACTTGTGAAGCATCGCCAATCGACCGACCGTCTCAGGTCGCGTAACCCCAAAACTTTGAGGGACCGAGAATTGGCTGTGATATAAATCGGCGGGGTTATTTCTGTGAGGCCAGTCTCTCGAAAGGCGAAATGATGTTTGGTGCGGAAGTTTGTGCTTTGCCAGTTACCGGTGGCAAGGCTGGCCTCGTTGTTGCGGCTGCAGCTTTTGTAGTGATCGGCCTTGCAATGACACGTTGGTTGCGTTCGTCGGCGAATCGCCTGTCGGTCATGACCTTCGTTCCAATAGTGATTTTGGGAGCGTCAGCATTCGCAGCAAACAGTGATGCATGTAATTCTGAACCGTCGACAACGACAACTACAACTACAACTACAACTACAACTACAACTACAACGATTCCTTTATCGGGTGCTGAGAAGCTCGCGTTATGCGTGTCGGCAATAGAAACTTGGTTACCCCAACAGACTGATTATCAGCAAGTGTCGGATACTCGTGATGCTTATGAGGTTGTTGATTTCTATGAGGAGCGAGCGCAGACCGAACTTGCTTCGTGTGCAGGTCTTGCCCTTGTTGAGAACGGAACTGCAGATCATCCCGATGCGGGTGAGATTTTCGGCGTCGGCTACTCGTACCTCGCTTATCAGGGTTTGTGCGTGGCAGAGATGTGTGACGGTGGCAACGGTGGTGCATTGCTGGGAGATGGCGGCGTAGGTTTTGCTGGCGGTGACGGTGGCAATGCTGGACGTGTTGGTAACGGCGGTGCTGGCGGTGATGGAGCTAACGGTTTATCTGGCGCCTCAGGCATCTCTGGAATGATCCCTGGCGAATCGGGAACTATTGGAGCATCCGGCGGCGCTGGTGGTCGCGGCGGTTCTGGGGGCTCGGGTGGTTCAGTCATTGGTGATGGTGGCAACGGCGGTGCAGGTGGAATCGGTGGTGTAGGTGGAGACGGCGGCGACGGTGCCGACGGTGCCGACGCATTGATGAGTGACACTGATGGTCAGGCTGGCGGTGCTGGTGGAACAGGCGGTGCTGGCGGTATCGGCGGTATCGGCGGTGTCGGTGGTGCCACAACTAGTGGAGTCCGAGGCGTTGATGGAGCTGATGCGTTTGGTGGCTCTGGTGGTACCGGCGGTAATGGGGGCTCTGGAGGTGATGGATCAGCAGGCGTTGATGGTGTGAACGCTGGTGACTCTGGTGCCGACGGATCCGCGGGAGGTAACGGCGGTAACGGTGGAACGGGTGGTAGCGCTGGAGCAGGGGGTGGCCGCGCCGCTGCTGGCCTCAACGGTGATGGTGGCAATGGTGGTGATGCCGGAATTGCTGGTGATGGTGGTGATGGCGCGGATGGTGATTTCGCAGATCCAGATGGTGGTGACGGTGGTAATGGCGGTGATCCAGGAAATGCTGGATCACGTGGCCTTCACGGCACTGGCGGCACTGGCGGCACTGATGGCACTGATGGCTCAGCGGCGTCTTCTGGTGGTAATGGCGGTGATGGCGGCTCAGGCGTCTACGGAATGCGGGTTGGCACGCTGCTTGCTGGCAACGGCGGTGACGGTGGCAATGCTGGTCGTGTAGGTGACGGTGGTGATGGTGGTGATGGCGGTAGCGGCACAGCTGGTAGCGCCGGTGTTGATGGTTCTCTAGGCGATGATGGTACTGATGGTGCTGCTGGTGGCAATGGTGGTGACGGTGGTGACGGTGGTGACGGTGGTGCCGGGGGATCGATCTCAGGCAATGGTGGAGTAGGTGGCAATGGGGGTCTTGGTGGCACTGGTGGATCCGGTGGCGCTGGAGCCGATGGCGTTGCTCTACTTGGTCTCACGGGTGGTAACGGCGGCAACGGCGCAGATGGTGGTCGCGGTGGTGCCGGTGGCTTGGGTGGCTCGGCTGTTTCCCCCAGTGTTTCCGGTACGGACGGTGTCGGTGGCGACGGAGGCAACGGTGGCGCCTCTGGTCGCGGTGGTCGCGGTGGTAGCGGTAGCAATGGAATCAATGTTGTTGGATTGAGGGACGGTGGGGCTGGCGGTGCCGGGGGAAACGCTGGTACTCGAGGTATCGGGGGTCTTGGCGGGAGTGGTTCAACAGTTGGGGCGTTTGGTGAGACAGGCGTTGCTGCGACAGGTGGAGCTGGCGGTCGCGGTGGAAATGGTGCTGGTGCCAATGGTCGTGGTGGCGCGGGTGGCCCTGGTGGAACTGGTGGGATTATTGGTGGTGACGGTGGTCCAGGTGGTTCTGGCGGAAACGGAGCCGGCACTGGTCGTGGTGGTCACGGTGGTCGAGGTGGTTCTGGCGGTATTGGTGGCTACGGAGGTTTAGGCGGACCTGGTGGTACCGGTTCCCCTGCGGGAAATACTGGCTCTGACGGCACGCCTACACCGCCACCTGCTTGAAAACTTTCAGCCGAGTTTCCTTGTTGTGATGATTAAACCTCTAGCCTGATCACTTACATCCAATGCAGCCCGGGTGGCGGAATAGGCAGACGCGGGGGGCTTAAACCCCCCTTCCTTACCAAAGGAGTATGGGTTCAAGTCCCATCCCGGGCACCAACTAGGAGGGAGTATGTAGAAGCTGTGCTTTTCACTCTTGAGTAAATCGCTAGGTGTGATTCATTAGTTCCGACTCCATGCCGAATGTTACTAACGGTGGGTGTTCGCTTGAATTAATCAGGGAGTCACAAACTGGGCCCAATGCCCATGGCTTGAGCAGTGTCATCAACCCTCAACCCTCAACCCTCAACTCTCAACCCAAAGTCTCAACCCAAAGTCTCAATGAATGCTTGAGGGTGCGTCATTTCCCACAATTTGTCGTGAATTTATCGTTGAACTCGTCATTGCAGTCCGAGAGCAAGAAGTCGCGGAATCGGGAACTCTGTCTGATTGCGTTCATGAGGGCACACCTCCAGTCATCGAGAGGCTTGGGCGTCGAAACGCGGCGTCATGGTTATCCATCATGAGGTATCCCGCATTCGTGATTACCGCATTCGTGGTGTCGTCATTTCTGCGCTGAGATGTGACAAATGTTTGACTTGGGTAGAAACTTGTTCTAGTTTGTTAGGGGTTTATATCTGGAGGTTGCAATGAGTTCACTTTTGCGCACGCGTGCTGTTTCTGTCTGGTTGTTGGCAGGATTTTTAGCTTTGGGTGCGGGTGCTTTATCTGCTTCCGCCTCAGTCGACGCTTCGGGCGTTGAAGGTGCATTAGTCACCACATCCCCCCAGCTTGACAGTCCGCGAGTTGTAGCCGCTTCGCAGTCGCGTTGTATCAGAGCATTAAATGTGTGGTTGAAGAGTCATCAGAACCATCGTCCAGGTACAACCATCTACTCAAATGAAGATGTTGACGTCAATACTGTCGCATTCAGGGTCGCGTTGAAAGTGAAGGCCTGCAAAGGTGTCAATCTGATTCAGGACGGCACCGCCCAGAGTCCGAATGCTGGTCCGATTTTTGGTGAGGGTTTTTCGTACAGTGCGCTGACGTGTCCTGGTGTGAATCCGTGTGACGGTGGCCGCGGTGGCGCATTGCTCGGTGATGGTGGCGATGCTTTTCATGGCGGTAATGGCGGTAACGGAGGAAAGTTCGGTGGCGACGGTGGTCGCGGTGGCGACGCTCCTTCTCCTTGTATCGATGTGGCGTGCTTTGGTGGTAATGGTGGGCGCGCTGGTTTGCACGGCGACGGCGGTGCAGGCGGTGACGGAGCCTGGGGTGGCTTTGGTGGTAACGGTGGCGCCGGCGGATCGTTGTCTGGAAATGGTGGAGATGGCGGACGTGGCGGCGACGCAGTAGTTCCTGGCGGTTTTGGTGGTTGGGGCGGTGTTGGCGGTGCGGTCGGAGCCTCATCGCGTTATTCCACCGGTGGTAACGGTGGCGATGGTGGCATTGGTGGTCGTGGCGTCATTGGTCAAGGGCCTGGTATTGGCGGTTTGGGTGGTCCCGGTGGTTCTGGTGGTAAGTGGTATGGCGCGGGTGGTGCTGGTGGTGATGGTGGTGCTGGCGGTGTCGGCGTAGCCGGAACGTTGCCGACACCTGCTGAAGGTGCTGAGCAAGCATCTGACGGAGCCAACGGTGCGGATGCGATTGAGAGTTCTGATGCGACTGGCGCTAAGGGTGGTGCAGGTGCCGCTGGAAGTGGATTCACTGTTGGTGGTAATGGTGGCACTGGTGGTATGGGCGTGGTTTATAACGGCGTCGCTAACGGTGGTGCTGGTGGTGCTGGTGGTCTCAGCGGCGCATATTCAGGTGGAGGCCGAGGTGGTGACGGTGGCATAGCAGTGTTTGGCGGTTTGGCCCCCCTCTCGGTCGATGTTTCAGCATCGTTAGAACTTGGTGCGGGCGGTAAAGGTGGAGCAGGTGGAGCAGGTGTTGCCGGTGTTCCTGGTGGTCCTGGTGGTCCTGGTGGTTGGGGTGGCACTGGTGGTCGTGGCGGTTTGCGCAGCGGTCAAGGTGGCGCTGGTGGCGCGGCTGGTATTGGTGGTCGTGGCGGCGATGGTTCGCCTGGAACCAATGGTGGTAATGGCGGTAACGGTGGCGACGGTTATTTCTTGGCTGTTGGTGGTACCGGTGGACCTGGCGGAGTAGGTGGGCCAGGAGGCAGTGGTGGTCCCGGTGGTTCAGTCGGTCTTGCAGGCGAAGGCGGCAAGGGTCGAAAGGTCTCGTTGAACGGCGCATCGGGCTCACTTGGTTCAGTCGGTAGCAACGGTTCGGCTGGAGCAAGTGGAGCGAACGGCTCTGCTGGTTCGAACGGATTAAGTAATCTGCAGTCGCTGTATTTCGGAAGCAAAATGATTATCGGAAATGGTGCGGATGCAACTATTGCTGGTGGCGCTGGTGGCGACGCTGGAACCTTGTACGGCAATGGTGGCGCCGGTGGTGACGGAGACTCTTTAACTCAGCATGGTGGTCGCGGTGGTAACGCTGGTTTGATTGGCGACGGTGGTTCGGGCGGAGATGGATTTGGCGGAGCAGTTGGTTTCGCCGGTGCTGATGGCGCTGCTGCTGGTTTGAACGGTATGAGTGGTGATGCTGGCGGCAATGGTGGCCACGGTGGCGATGGCGGATCTGGCGGCACTATCGCTGGTAGCGGAGGATTTGGCGGAGTAGGTGGAGTTGGCGGCACTGGTGGCGTCGGCGGCGATGGCGGCGATGGTTTGGCTGGCGCACCTGGTGTCAACCCAGGCGATGACGGTGCCAATGGTTCCAATGGTGGCCTTGGCGGTCCTGGTGGTCCTGGTGGTCTCGGCGGTCGTGGCGGTCGTGGCGGGGAAGCACCTGGAGCAGGAATTGAAGGTCCAAATGGATCAGACGGCGCGGTTGGTAACTTTGGTGATAGCGGTGCTGGCGGTGCTGGCGGTGCTGGCGGCCCGGGAGCTGCTGGCGATCAAACCACGCCTGATGGCGGTACTGGTGGTGCTGGTGGACTCGGCGGCAACGGTGGCTATACGGTAGATGGTCTCGGCGGTACTGGTGGCGCCGGTGGTGTCGGTGGTCCTGGTGGTTCTGGTTGGTCGAGCGTTGTCAACGGTGTATCTGCAGGAGATGGTGGTGCTGGTGGTGCTGGTGGTGCTGGTGGTGCTGGCGGCCCCGTTTATGGCACTACTGGTGTGCTCGGTAACGGTGGCGCAGGTGGCAACTCAGGTGCTGGTGGTGCTGGCGGTAACGGTTACATTGGCTCCGCATTTACTGGTGAAAGTGGTACTGATGGCGGTACCGGTGGCGACGCTGGCTTAGCTGGTAACGGTGGTGCTGGCACAGTTGCGGGCACCGATGGTGCTGTTGGCAATGGTGGCAATGGTGGCAATGGTGGCAACGGCGGTATCGGAACATTGGGTACTGATGGAACGATTGCGGCTGCTGACGGTAGTGCAGGTGGAGCAGGTGGTTCTGGAGGTGATGCTGGTGCCGGTGGCACGGGTTCGACCCTCGGCGCCTCTGGTCTTGGTGGTGTTGGTGGTGCTGGCGGTAATGGCGGTGACGGGTTCAGCGGCGTTAATGGTGCGACTCCAGGCGCCGATGGCTCCAACGGTGGAGCTGGTGGTGCTGGTGGCCCTGGTGGCGATGGTGGTCTTGGTGCCGGTGGCGTTAATGACGGAGCCGGTGGCAATGGTGGTGACGCTGGAAACGGCGGCAATGGTGGCAATGGAGCAGTCGGACTAGCTGCAACTGATCTCACCAACGGTCAGGCCGGTGGTGACGGTGGTGTCGGCGGTGCTGGTGCTGTTGCTGGTGCTGGTGGTCTAGGCGGTGGAAGTGCAGCGAACGGTGCTGCCGGTGCAGATGGCGACGGTGGTGCTGGTGGTAACGGTGGTGCTGGTGGTAACGGTCTGGGCGGTGCTGCTGGTGTGAACCCTGGTGACAGCGGTGCCGATGCCCGTCCTGGCGGTGACGGTGGTGCTGGTGGTGCTGGTGGCGCCGCCGGAGGTCCGAGCGGGACTCCTGGTAATGGTGGCGACGGTGGTGCTGGTGGTCTCGGTGGTTGGGGTGGTCCTGGGGCCGACGGCGACGCATCGATTCCGCCTACTGGCATTGATGCGGCATCCGTACCGATTATCGATGGTGGCAACGGTGGTGCTGGCGCTGCTGGTGGTGCCGGTGGTGTTGGTGGATATGCCGGTGGCCAAGGAGCTGTCGGCGGTAACGGCGGTAATGCCGGAGCTGCGGGCCGTGGTGGTGCTGGTGGAGATGGATCGACGCTTGTGCTGGTCGAGGACCTTTCGGTTGCAGATTTCGGCGACGGTTCTGATGAATTTGTAATTGCTGCACCGTTCACTAATGGTGCTGGTGGTGCTGGTGGTGCTGGTGGTGCTGGTGGTGCTGGTGCAGCTGGTGGTGATGGTCGCAACACTGGAGCGGACGGCCTTGATAGTGATGGTGGGGTCGGCGGTGCTGGTGGTGCTGGCGCTGCTGGAATTAACGGTGTCAGTGGTGTAAATGCTGGTGATGATGGTGCTGATGGCTTTGCCGGTGGTGCCGGTGGTGCCGGTGGTGCCGGCGGTGCCAGCGGTGGTACCAGTGGTAACGATGGCAACGGCGGTGCCGGTGGTGCTGGTGGTGTCGGTGGTGCTGGAGGCAGTGGAATTCCGGGCGATGTAGCGACTCCTAATGGTGGTGCTGGTGGCGAAGGTGCTGCTGGTGGTGCTGGTGGCGAAGGCGGCCTTGGCGGCGGTACTGCAGGTACGCGCGGATCCGCTGGTCTTGGTGGTGATGGCGGTGCTGGTGGTAGTGGCGGTGCTGGCGCACTTGCCACTGCCTTAGTGGCCGGTGGTGCTGGTGGTAATGCTGGTGCCGGTGGTGCTGGTGGAGATAGCAGCATCGTGAACGGAATCGCAGGCAACGGTGGTGCAGCTGGTGCGGCCGGTGACGGTGGTACAGGATTTGATGGTGCCGACGGCGTAGCCGCTGGCTCTGCTGGTGCGGCTGGTGTTGCTGGTGGTAACGGTGGCAATGGTGCTGCTGGCGGTGTCGGCGGTGCTGGCTTCACTCCTGGTGCGGCTGGTGCAGACAGTGCTGGTGGCGATGGCGGTACCGGCGGTGACGGTGGTGCTGGTGTTGCAGGTGCTAGCGGAACTTTGGGTGCTGACGGAACAGCAGGTGGTGCTGGCGGTGCTGGTGGTAACGGTGGTCTTGGTGGCGCAGCGGGTGGCTCTGCTGCTGCTGGTGCTAATGGCAACGGTGGTGCTGGCGGTAATGGTGCTGCTGGTGGTAATGGTTACAGCGGCCCCGATGGTGTGAATCCTGGTGATTCGGGCACTGACGGAACTGCTGGTGGTCCTGGTGGTCCTGGTGGTCCTGGTGGTAATTCCGCCTCTGGAGCTACTAACGGTGACGGTGGCAATGGTGGCAACGGTGGCTTAGGAGGCAACGGCGGCAACGGCGTATCTGGTGATGCGACGTTCCCTGACGGTGGCGCCGGTGGCGCTGCTGGTGCTGGTGGTAATGGTGCTGTTGGCGGGCCTGCTGGTACCGGTGGTACCGGTGGAGTATCTGGTGTTCGTGGCGATGGCGGCAGCGCTGGTGCTGCTGGTGACGGTGCACCTGGTTACGTCGGTGCCGCGGGATTCGGTGCTAGTGCTGACGGTGGTAACGGTGGTAACGGTGGTAACGGTGGAGCTGGTGCTGCTGGTGGAGCGGGTACTACTGCTGGTGCAGATAGTGCTGGTGGTGCTGGTGGTCCCGGTGGTGCTGGTGGTGCCGGAGTTGATGGTGCCGACGGCACAATCGGATCACCCTTTGGACTTGGTGGTGCTGGTGGTGCTGGTGGTCACGGCGGTGTCGGCGGTGCTGGTGGCGTCGGTGGCGGATCAGCTGCTGCTGGTACTGATGGTGCTGGTGGTGCTGGTGGAGACGCTGGTGACGGTGGCGCTGGCTTTGACGGTGTCGATGGTGCGAGTGCTGGAGATAATGGTGGTAACGGTGGCAATGGTGGTCCCGGCGGTGCTGCTGGTGAAGGTGGCCTTGGCGGCGGTACTGCAGGTAGGCGCGGACTCGCTGGTCTTGGTGGTGATGGCGGTGCTGGTGGCGACGGTGGCAATGGCGCACTCGGTACTGCCTTAGGGGCTGGTGGTGCTGGTGGTAATGCTGGTGCCGGCGGTGCTGGTGGAAGTAGCAGCATCGTGAATGGTCTCGCAGGAAACGGCGGCAATGCTGGTGTGGCCGGTCTTGGCGGTGCGGGGTCTATTGGTATCGCCGGTGTAGCACCTGGTAGCGATGGTGGCGACGGTGGCGATGCTGGTGCTGGTGGCGATGGTGCTGCTGGCGGTATTGGTGGTGCCGGTTTCACTCCTGGTGCGGAGGGTGCAGATAGTGCTGGTGGTGCTGGTGGTGCTGGCGGTAACGGTGGTTTTGCGGCTGCTGGTGCTGCTGGCTCAAGCGGAACTCCCAATGGTGGTGCCGGAGGCGCCGGAGGCGACGGCGGCGACGGTGCCAGAGGTGGTGCCGGAGGCGGATCAGCTGCTAATGGTGCTGATGGTGCTGGTGGTGCTGCTGGTTATGGTGCTGCTGGTGGTGCTGGTCTCGATGGTGCCGACGGAACAATTGTCTCTCCCAATGGTGTTGATGGCGGTAATGGCGGCGACGGCGGTGCTGGCGGTAATGCTGGTCATGGTCCGGGCGGCGGCATCGACGGTGCTGGCGGAATCAGTGGTGCCGGCGGTGCTGGTGGTAACGGAGGACAAGGATTCGCTGGTAGCGCCTTAGTTGCCGGTGGTAACGGCGGTAATGGCGGTCATGGCGGAAATGCCGGAGCTGTCGGTACCGGCGCAAATGCCACACGGGGCACTGGTGGTAACGGTGGTAATGGCGGTAACGGTGGTAATGGCCTGGACGGGACAGAGAGTTCTGTCGACGGAAGTTCCGGTGGCGACGGTGGAGACGGCGGCAACGCTGGTTCCGGTAGCAATGGCAGTTCCGGTGGTAACGGTGGCAATGGCGGAACCGCTGGCGATGGCTTTAGCAGCCAGACAGGTGCCGGCGGTGACGGCGGTGACGGCGGAAGCGCCGGAAGCGGTGGAATCGGAAGCGGTACTTTATTCGTCGGTTCCAACGGTGCCGAAGGAATTGCTCGTGATGGCGGCTCTGGTGGCCTTGGCGACGCCGGTGACGGCGGCGACGGCGGTGACGGCGGCAACTCTGCCGGTGCTTTGAACGGCGGCAATGGAGGTAAAGGCGGCAACGCTGTAGGTTCCCTCATTGGCGGAACAATTTCTGGCGGCGATGGTGGTGCCGGTGGCTCCAGCATTTCTGGTAACGGTGGCGACGGAGGCAGCGGAGGCAGTGCCACGATGAAGGGCAACGGCTCAACAGCTAATGGTGGCGACGGTGGTTATGGTGGTTCGAGCTCATCGGGTCCCGGCGGTAACGGCGGCGACGGTGGTTTTGCCTTGAACCAAGGAACTCTTAGCGTGGCCAACGGCGGTAATGGCGGCAGCATCGCCAATTCTGGAGCAGTTGTTGGATTAGGTGGTTCCGCTGGAGCTATTGGAACTGGATCGACGGCTACGCCCGGTACGGACGGAGTCGAACCTTAGAAGTTAGAGAAAGTGGTGTAGCGACAGGGATCCTGTTCGTTACACCGCTTTTTCACATTTGGGTGCAAACCCAGGTTGAGCACCGAGTCTTTCGGCAAAAAGGGACCTAACCTTACGGGGCTCATTCGTTGTTTAATCGATTTTTTGGTTCAATGTGTGCTTTTGGGGAGCCCCGCGAGTTATCGCATTGTTGAATTTTTTGGGATCGATTGCTCAACTCCGACACAAGGAACCATCGTGACCAATGCACCCAAACTGACCCCATTGCAAGCAGCTGAAGCGCGCCGACTGGCCGCCGAACAGGCCAAAGCAGGCAAAGTTCCACAGGTTCGCTCCGAAGAAGAAAAGGCCGCTCGTAAGGAGCGCGTCACTAAGGCCAAGGATGCATTGAGTCGTTCGGTTGGAATTAAAGGTGATCATGTTGCAGGTGCTCGTGCGGCAATCAAGACCTACTTGCAGCGTCTCAACGAACCCAATCAGCCCGATGATGCCCGTTTTGAAATGTTGATTGAAGCTCCGTTCAAGGCCCCCGAAAAGAAGAAGACCAACGGCCCACGTTTCTAACGTGACGTTCGGCGAGCCGCGATGCATCTTTCGTCGTTCGTTGAAATGGTCGAATCTGGGTTTGACGATCGTGTTCTATTAGGTGATCACACATCTCGATTGACTGGCCACGAATTTGGGTTTCTCGTTCGCCTCGGTGCGACCCAAATTCACAACAAGTACGCCTCGGTCATTTACGTTGGCGAAAACCATGCATTACTTCCCGTTGCCTTGTTTGCTGCGGCATGGGCCGGAGTGCCGTTTGTGCCGGTGAACTATCGACTTGAAGATCGTCAGTTGCATCTGTTAATTGAGCGTTATCCGAACTCGCTGGTGTTGAGCGACCCTTTAACGGCTGATCGTTTGAGGGGCTTTTCGCCGAGGGTCTTTGATGAGTGGCTCCGCGAATTATCCACGATTGACCTCGAAGACGTCGGGCCAACCGAACCGGCTGAAAATGACGATGACATTGCCGTGGTTCTCTTTACGAGTGGCACAACATCAGAACCAAAGTCGGCGTTATTGCGACACCGACATTTAATGGCTTATCTTTTGGGTTCAGTTGAATTCGGTAGTGCCGAAAGTTCGGAAGCAGTTTTAGTTTCGGTACCGCCGTATCACGTGGCTGGCATTGCCAACATGTTGTCAAATCTTTTTTCTGGCCGGCGTTTGGTGTATTTGCAATCGTTCTCGGCCCAAGAATGGTTGACACGCGTTGACGACGAAAAGATCACTCATGCGATGGTGGTGCCAACAATGTTGTCGCGCATTGTTGAGCATCTTGATGGTGGCGTGCTTTCAACATCGACATTGCGTACTTTGTCGTATGGAGGCGCAAAGGTTTCTGAGCGAGTGATTCGCCAGGCATTGCAGGCATTTCCGAATACTGGTTTTGTCAATGCGTATGGCCTCACCGAAACTGCATCAACAATTGCGGTGCTGGGTCCGGACGATCATCGTGACGCGTTGTCTTCTGATGATCCAATGCTTCAACGACGACTGGCATCGGTGGGTCAAGTGTTGCCCATGGTCGAGATTGAAATTCGTGATGAACACGAACAGGTCGTCGCTGCCGGAGAGTCGGGGCTGATTTACCTGCGCGGCGAACAAGTCTCGGGTGAATACGCCGGCGTGAGTTTGCTTGATGATGATGGTTGGTTCTGTACGCGCGATCAAGGTTCGATCGACGTGGACGGTTATCTCTACATTGAGGGTCGTGTTGATGACACGATTATTCGCGGTGGAGAAAACATTGCACCCGCCGAAATTGAATCAGTACTGCTTGCACAACCTGACATTGCCGAAGCCTGTGTCGTGGGTTTGCCCGATGATGAGTGGGGTCAACGAATTGTCGCGGTCGTCGTGTGCAGCGAAGGCCGCGTTGTTGACCCGAAAGTTCTGCAAGATTCAGTTCGTGAAGTTTTGCGCGGCTCAAAAACTCCAGAAGAGATCTTCATCAGAGACTCGTTGCCGCATACCGAAACTGGCAAGATGTTGAGACGTGTTGTGCTGAGCGAACTCGTGGCACGTCAAGGAGGAACTGCATCATGATTCTCAAACCCGGAGCCCGTTTGATAAGTGCTGTGTGTCCTGCTGAATTGATGACCGTCAAGGCACCCAAGACTGATCTTGCAGTAACGATTGGTGGTGTCGCGACAATTGCCTCGGCGGCAGCTCGCGATGGTTCGGCCGCAGCCGTGGCCGGTCATGACGGTGGAACGTTGATGGGGAAGCGTTACGTCGACGAAGCCGACACGATCGAGTTACTCTGCACCAAGGCGGGCTCAGGTGCGGTGGCTGTTAACGGCGAGTTGCTGCAGTTGAAAGAAGCAAAGGCCCTGCCAGCAAGCGACTGATACGCCATTTTCCTAGTGGCACCTATGTACTCATCGCAATGTGCCACGATAGGGATATGAAAATTTCTCGTTACTCAGCACTGATCTCGGCAGTTGTTTTACTCGGAGTTGCAGGCTTGTCGTCGTGTTCAAGCGATGGTGCTGCAACATCGGTGTCGCTTGCACCAACGACCGAAGCAATATCGGCGACGCCAACCGACCCGGTCAGCACCGCCGCCCCAACGAGCACGGCAAGTAAGGAGACTCCAGAAACGGGAACTCCTTCGACCGAATCGGTCATCATCGAACTTGATGCCGATGCTGGAATGGCACAAGAGGCATCAGTTGTCTTAGGAACTCCAGTCACGATTCGTGTTATCGCTGAAGCTGAAGATGAGTTCCACCTACATGGTTACGACATTGAACTTTCAGGTGATGACGTCACATTTGAATTCGTTGCCGACAAGTTGGGCGAATTCGAACTAGAGGGTCACGAATCTGGCGAAGTGTTGCTGAATTTGACAGTCCTTGCCGACTGACAAATTCAGAACTCCTTCAATGAGTTGACTACTTCTGTCGGCAAGGCTGGCCGCGGAGCGAACCACACGCCGCAACGCCAGCAGGCACGTTCAATCCAGGGACAACCGAAAGTGCAATCGATGACGGGTGCTCGGCGTCGTGCAGAATTGTTACCTTTTCACGAGCGTTGACCGTGGCAAACTTCCATTCGCCGCGGTTGCCACCTGGGGAGTCAATCGTGATGCGAATTTTTGATCCAGCTCGGAATGGGTGAGCAACTGGGAAGATTTCAACGCGTGCCAAGAATGGTTCGCCGGGTGTCACTGATATGACGTCTGATTCAAAGAAGTCATGCACGGGACGAAGTTCGGTACTGGCCGACTTGTTGAGGGCACGCAGGCTGGCACGGAGCCAACCACTTTGAACGTACGTCTCTGATCCATCGGGACGAATTTCGCTGATTGTGACTTCTAGGTCAGTGTCGGCGGCATCGGTGGAAATCCACAGGTCAGCAGATCCTGGTCCGATGATGACAGTGTCCTCAGCTAAAGCAGCAGTCGTGAAAACTGCGGCAGTGCCTTCGGGGTTGCGCACCCAGTTCCACTTGATATTGGCATCCCAAATACTTCCTTCGCCTCCGAAGAATGTCTCAGGAGTTGCCGAGGGATCGGCGGTGTAGTCGGTGCTGCTGGTTTGTGCGACGTCAGAACCAAGGGTTCCGTTGTCGCCCAAGTTGAAGCGAACTGCTTGTGCTTCGGGAATTGGCCACGCCGAGAAATCGGCACGCCAACGGTTGAGAGGTGTGCCAGGTGCTTGGCCGTCAGCAGCGCCCTCTTCGAAGAGAATGCGCACGGAAGGTTCGCTTTCAAAAATCTCGAGTGCTTGCTCGAACGTCATTCCAGCAAAACGATTCTCTTGCACGATAGGAGTGACAACTCCAAAAATTCCTGGTGTCAAAACCGTGGCGATCAGGCCGGCAGCAGTGAGATCGGGAACTTTCTTAGCAACATACAAACTCAAGAACTCGGCGTAACGAGGGAAGACAGCCGGCCCGAGTGATTCGGTGTGTAAACCATTCACCAAAGTTGTGTACATGTGTGGCGTGCCAGTGAACTTGTCGATGAATGCGGGGAAATGCCCACCAGTTTGTTCGTCTTGCCAGGCTCCTGCCAAGAAAACAGGAACATTGATTTTGTCAACAAACAATGATGGGTTGATGGAGTCGCCAACTTCGGGTTCGTAGAACACGTTGTCGTTGATTTCGCTGATGAGGTCGGGGTTTTGCAAACGTAGTTTTTGGTTATTGGCACATATAGTGTCACCAGAATCTGCCATCTCTTTTGACCACGCCTGGCCATAGACGGCAGCGCTGTCCATACGTTCTTTCGTCCACCTCACCGCGAATCCAGTGTTCAAAATTCCGCCTGGTCGCAATGTGCTGCGTGCGCTGTCATCGATGACCGAGAGCGGTGTGATGGCAGCCAAACTTGGAGGCTGTGTGGCGGCGACGAATAGTTGGCTGATGCCGGGATAACTAATGCCGACCATGCCGACTTCGTTGTCTTGCACCCAAGGTTGAGCGGCGATTGCTTCAACGGCGTCGTATCCGTCGAGCGATTGAGATTCTTCGAAGTAGCGGAATGAACCACCAGAGCAGCCGGTGCCGCGCATGTTGACTGCGACATAGGCGAAACCGAGGGTCGTGAAGAGTTGACCGAACGTGGTGTCATTGGGATTGCTTGGCGCATAGCCCGAGTACTCGACGACGGTGGGATAGGGGCCGTCTTCAACTTTGCCCGGGAGCAACACATTGATGGAAAGAGTTGTTCCATCACGTGTTGTGAGATATCCAAATCCAGGGGCGGGAAGTTCTTGATCGGTATAGAAACTTTGTTCGGGAATGAACGTGGCGTCGTAGACAACGACTTCCGCACTGGCGGCCGACATGTCCGCGTTAACGACTTTGTACAAACCGACTTCAAGATTGCGGGCTAAATATGAACCCTGTTCATCGGTCGTACCCTCGGCGGCGATCGAGCCGTCTTGGCCTTGAATCTGAAGGTCGATGCCGGGTTCGGCGTCAATGACTGCGATCTGGTGGGCGCCTGGACGAACCGTGTATGTCGCCAGCGGGAGTGGGGCCAACGTGGTGCTGGCCTCAGTTGTTGGCGCATCAGTGGTCGTTGAATCGCTATCGCTCGAGCAAGCGGCGAGTGTGACAATCGATGCGAAAGCGACGGTAACGCCCAAAATACGACGAGTGGTAAGTGACATTGGTTCCTCCCCAGGTAACTCATGTGACCTTAGAGCCTCGGCATCAGGCACAA
>JBIKOO010000091.1:0-5618 GCA_044358015.1 Ilumatobacteraceae bacterium | reverse complement strand
GCGTTCCGAAATCGACACGGTCATCATGGCTTTTGTCGATCGCTACGGACGTTTGGTCGGTAAGCGCGCCACGGGTCGTTTCTTTCTCGATCACGTGGCCGACCACGGCACCGAGAACTGCGATTATCTGCTCACATGCGATATCGATAACCAGCCGTCAGACGGCTTCCGCTTTTCAAGTTTCGATAAGGGTTATGGCGACATGTTGGCTATGCCCGATTGGGACACCGTTCGCATCGCATCGTGGTTACCCAAGACCGCAATCATCATGTGCGATCTTTTGGATGTCGCGAATAACACATTCGTCGATGTCGCGCCCCGCAGCATTTTGCGAGCGCAAGTTGATCAGGCTGCGGCTTTAGGTTTCCTGCCAATGCTCGGTAGCGAAATTGAATTCTTTTTGTATCACGACTCGTATGACGAAGCTAAAGAAAAGAATTACCGCGCGTTACGTACGCATTCGGCGTGGGCCGAGGACTACAACATTTTGCAAACAACCCGCGATGAATACATCGTGGGCGCCATTCGTAGTGCTCTTGAGAAATCTGGCGTACCGATTGAGTTTTCAAAGGGTGAGGCTGGCGCTGGTCAGCACGAAATCAACTTATCGTATTCAACGGCAGTTGAAATGGCTGACCGCAATCACATCTACAAAAATGCCGCTAAAGAGATTGCTGCCGCAAATGGACGATCAATCACGTTTATGGCCAAGCCCGATTTCAACGATGTGGGTTCGTCGTGTCACATTCATGCCAGTTTGTGGACTCTTGATGGTTCGAAGTCGGTTTTTGAAGACCACAACGACTCCTTGGGCATGAGCGAAACATTCCGCCATTTCTTGGCTGGACAAATTCACACCGCCCGCGAGTTTTCTTTGCTGTGGGCGCCAACGGTGAATAGCTACCGGCGTTTCCAGCCTGGTTCGTGGGCACCAACTGGTATTGGTTGGGGAGTCGACAATCGCACTCTTGGCTTCCGCAAAGTAGGTCATGGCTCAGGAACTCGAATCGAAAACCGCATTCCCGGTGCTGATGCCAACAGTTACCTGGCATTCGCCGGAACAATTGCAGGTGGCTTGTACGGCATCAAGAACAAATTGAGCCTCGGTGAGCCTTTCGCTGGTAACGGATACGAAGATACCAATGTCGGGCGAGTGCCGTGGAATCTTCCCGATGCCATTGAGTTGTGGCGCAATAGTTCAATTGCTCGTGAGTGTTTCGGCGACAATGTGCATCACTGGATTTTGCGTTCGGCCGAAAGCGAATGGGAAGCCTTCAATCGCACCGTCACCGACTGGGAAAAGAATCGTTACTTCGAACGGATCTGAGCAAGAGTATTAGCGGTGAAGTTTGGCAATAGCGAAATCTGCGTTCTTGCCGATGCGGGCAGTATCGTCGTGAGCAAAGAACGGAGTTTGTCATGAGCGCAGTCGCGGGTCGTCTACAAGGAAAAGTTGCCATCATTACCGGAGGGTCGTCTGGCCTTGGTCGTGTGGGGGCCGAACTGTTCGCCCGAGAAGGCGCACAAATTGTGATTGCGGATGTTGTTGATGGCGACGAAGTTGTCGACGCCATCGATGCTGCTGGCGGTGAAGCAACCTTTGTGAGTTGCGACGTGAGTGATGAAGGCTCAGTTGAAGCGGCCGTGCAGCACGCTGTTGAAACCTTTGGTGGTCTGCACATCTTGTACAACAACGCCGGTGTGATGTTGAGTGACGACGATGGCCCGACCAACACTTCAATTGATGTGTATCAAAAGACGATGGACATCAATGTGAAGGGCACGTTGCTCGGTTGTCGTTACGCGATTCCAGCGATGTTGGCATCTGGTGGCGGTTCGATCGTGAACGTCGCCAGCTTTGTAGCCCATATGGGTGCAGCGACACCGCAAGTTGCGTACACGGCGTCTAAGGGTGCTGTTCTGGCGATGACACGAGAGATTGCCGTTATCTATGCCCGCCAAGGAATTCGGGCGAATTCGTTGTGCCCTGGCCCGATTATGACGCCAATGTTGGCCAAATTCTTGAGCGATGATGCCAAGCGCAATCGTCGCCTGGTGCATATTCCGATGGGACGTTTCGGTGACCCGATCGAAATCGCCAATGGTGCGTTGTTCTTGGCCTCAGATGAGAGCAGTTGGATGACGGGGCAATCACTCATCATTGACGGTGGTATCACTGCCGCCTACGTCACCCCTGAATGAACTAACCCAACGAAGTTAGTGAAGAATCACTAAGCCGTTGGCGGTGAGAATTTCGGCAGTCAACTTTGCGTTGTCGGCGTAGTTCAGAGTGATGTTTGCTTCTTCATCACCTAACTGCGATTCATCGCTGACTGCCGACAAGAACAAATCAATTGTTCGTGGCTGCGGATGAAAGAGATCAAGCGCCACCAGTGTTCCGCCAATGGGCATGTCAGCGGTTGGATGAACGGTACGACCCCAATCAATGAAGAACGGCAGTACGCCGCCTTCGGGAATGGGAAGCGATGCGAGCGTCAATTCCCATTCGAGCAAGACGCCATCGGGACGTTGACGACTCATGGCGCGCACATCGCCCGGATCAAATCCAGCTTCACGCGCAGCCTGCACGACATCAACTAATGGACTTTGCGGAGCGGCGCACCACGCGACGAGTGACGGTTCGGTTAAATCATCGATACCGAACGGTCGCGGATTCACCGGTTCGGGTTGAGCGGGGTCGGGACCAACGATTTCGAGATAGGTGCGACCGCCGAGACCAAGCAACGCATTGAAAGTTCCAAGCCCAACATGGGCTCCGCCAGGGGTTGGGGCGACGCCAAAACGGTCTTCGATGTCGGCAACGGCGGCCGCCAGATCGGGGGTCGCGTAGACGAGATGGTCAATATGAAGGTTCTTGCTCATGGTGGTACCTCAGAGCCTGACAAACTAGAGGGCATGGCACAAACTCCTGAAGACGCAACTGGACCAATTCCTACAATTGGCACCGGACCCAAAGTGGCATTTCTTGGACTCGGAGTCATGGGTGCCCCCATGGCGAGTCATTTAGCCAAGGCCGATTATCAGATCACGGTGTACAACCGATCAGCTCCCAAGGCTTTGGCGTGGGTGGCACTCAATCGCGGTTTCGCCAAGCCCACACCTGTCGAAGCGGTTGAATATGCCGATTTCGTGATGATGTGTGTCGGCAACGACGACGATGTGCGTTCGGTCGTTTATGGGCCGCAGGGTGCACTGGCAGGCATGAAGCCTGGATCTATCTTGATCGATCACACCACAGCGTCGGCCGATGTGGCCCGTGAAGTTTCGGCGGCATGTGCCGAACGGGGGATTGGATTTGTTGATGCCCCAGTGTCTGGAGGGCAGGCTGGAGCGCAAAACGGTGCCTTGACAATTATGTGTGGCAGCGACGACGAGGCGGTGTTTCAGCGGGCCAAGGCAGCGATCGCACCGTATTCACGGGCATGTGAGCGTCTCGGAAAAGCAGGAGCCGGTCAATTGGCCAAAATGGTCAATCAGATCTGTATCGCCGGAATCGTGCAAGGTCTGGCCGAGGGTGTCAACTTTGCGCAACGCGCTGGTCTTGATGTTGACAAGTTGGTCGATGTCATCGGTAAGGGTGCAGCGGCAAGCTGGCAGATGGACAATCGTGCCAGCACGATGAACCGTGGTGAATTTGAGTTTGGCTTTGCTGTTGAATGGATGCGCAAAGACTTGGGTATCTGCCTCGATGAGGCAAACCGCAACGGTGCCCGCTTGCCTATGACTGCGTTGGTCGATCAGTTCTATGCACAGGTCATTGCTCGTGGTGGGAACCGCTGGGATACCAGCAGCCTCGTGCATTTACTGCAGAACGACTGAGATTCACGCGAACAAGCAATCGTTTGAACTGAATTGAAACATCTAGGCTGAAACTACGCAGCAGCACGCTGTCCGAGGTACCTGGGGGTAACCATGAGCCGCGAGAAACTTGTCGCAATGGCCGAGCGTACGATCGCTCATAACAAAGCCGGAACCGTGCACCTCACCGAATCGGTCACCACGATTCCTGCGTCAAACTATTTTGACCCCGAACGTTGGCAGCGCGAAGTTGACATGATCTTCAAGCGAGTTCCGTTGTTGCTCGCCATGACTGCTGAAATCAAAGAAGTCAATACGTATAAAGCAATCGATGTTGTTGGCATGCCTGTGCTCATTTCTCGCGGAGCTGATGGAATCGCTCGCGCATTCGTCAACATGTGTAGTCATCGTGGCGCGCAACTTGTTGATCCAGGTGTTGGCACGGCTCGACGCTTTGCGTGCCCGTATCACAACTGGACCTACAACCAAGAGGGCGACCTTGTTGGTGTTTTCAAACAAGATGATTTCGGTCAACTTGATACGTCGTGCTTGGGTCTCACGCAGTTGCCCATTGCCGAACGAGCCGGATTGATTTGGGTCACTTTGTCGCCTGATTCAAAACTTGACTTCGACGCGTTCTTTGCGGGCTATGACGAGATGCTCGAGTTTTGTGATTTCGCCAGCATGAATCATTTCGGAACCCGAATTTTGGCCGGACCGAACTGGAAGATTTCATTCGACGGTTATGTCGATTTCTACCACCTACCAATTCTGCACAAGAACACGTTTGGTCCCGACATGTCGCCTGATGCATTGTTTCATCGCGTCGGACCCCATCAGCGTGTGACTGGTCCGCGTGGCAACTGGGCAAAGCTAGAAGGTCGCCCAACTTCTGAGTGGCCTGATTCGGTTTTAACTGGCGGCGTATGGAGTGTTTTCCCACACGGTTCAATCGCCGGCTTTGAGATTGAAGGTCACAAGATTTATCAGGTCGCACGAGTGTTCCCTGGAGCAACCGCCGATGAATCGGTGACGTATCTTGACTTCATTTCAACAGCACCAAAGACCGATGAGTTCATTGCTGCTGCCAACAAGCAAATTGCGTTCCTTGAGAACGTAGTACGTGATGAGGATTACGCAACGGGACTCAAGATTCAACGCACCGTGAAGACCGGAGCAAAGAAAGTTCTGCACTTTGGTCGTAACGAAGGTGGCGCCCAGTATGTGCACGGATGGCTTGACGCTTTATTGGTCACCGCTGATGAAGATCTCAATGAATTGTTCCGCAATGGCATTGATGCTGGCCGTATCACGAATTACTGATTGAGAGATTTGGGTGTCTGAAGTCGACGTTATTGAAATGATGCGCACGTGTATTGCGATGCGCCATCTCAAAACCGATGAAGTTTCCGAAGAACTCATCAAACAAGTCATTCAAGCTGCGACGTATGCCTCGAACCCTGGCAACAGTCAAAACTGGAAATTTGTCGTTGTGCGTGATCGCGCGCGTAAAGAACGAATGGCGACTGCGGTTCAAGCCATGCTCGGTTCTCACTTTTCGGGCGGACCAACTGGTGACGCATCACGCGACAAAATGATGGCTGGCGCGCGACGATTGGTTGAAGGCTTTGCCGATGTGCCGGTATGGATTTTTGTCGTCGGGTTTAATCAATACCCGCCCCATGATCCGAATGAAAAGTTTGTCTGGTCGACGGTGTATCCCGCTTCGCAGAACCTCGTTTTGGCTGCTCGGTCGTTGGGGCTCGGAACAACGTTCACGACATTTCATTATGTGGCTG
>JBIKOO010000090.1:0-5648 GCA_044358015.1 Ilumatobacteraceae bacterium | reverse complement strand
GGTTCGCTGTATCCCTGACACCAGCGTTCTTCACCGCGCAAGATTCCGGGCAGGAACAAATCGCATTGTTCGCGAGTGCCGTATTCGATGATGGTTGGTGCGAGCAGGTTTTCGCCCATGTGGTTGGTGCGTGCCGGTGCTTCGGCGCGCACATACTCTTCGGCCCAGATGATCTGTTGATCAACGGTTGCGCCTCGCCCGCCGTATTCAGTAGGCCAGCCGAGGCCAATCCAGCCGGCTCGACCCAAGACCTTTTCCCATTCGACGCGAATATCAAATCCGATGTCCTCGTCGCCTGGGCCGCCACGACCGCGCAAGGTTGCGAAGTCGCCCACCACGTTCTCGTGGAGCCACTCGCGGACGAGTTGGCGGAATTCAATGGAATCGTTGGGGAGCGGGGGAAGGGAAGTCATGATGGGGTGGGTGGGGCTCGCTGGATTCTGACGATCCGTCAGAAAGTTTACTCCTGATCCCGTCGGGGTGCAGAGGCGAAGCGGGTCGGGATTACGGTCACAGTATGGACTTCAGCATTCCCGAATCGATTCAACAGACCTTGCGTGACCTCGATGACTTCATTGACCGTGAGATCAAGCCTCTTCAGGCGCAAGACGACAATGAGCGATTCTTTGACCATCGACGAGAATGGGCCCGCACCGACTACGACAATGATGGTGTTCCGCGTGCTGACTGGGAAGAGTTGCTGCGCGAAATGCGGCGTCGCGCCGACGCTGCAGGCTGGTTGCGGTTGGCTTTGCCCCCCGAATTTGGTGGTCGTAGCGCGAGCAACCTAGAGATGGCGATCATTCGTGAACACCTCGCAGCCAAAGGCCTCGGACTTTTCAACGACTTGCAAAATGAATCATCAGTTGTCGGTAACTTCCCAACAGTTTTGATGATGCGCGATTTTGGCACCGAAGAACAAAAGAAAGAATGGATGCCGGGGTTCTTGAATGGAACGAAGCGTTTGGCCTTTGGTTTAACCGAACCTAATCACGGAAGCGATGCAACGTACCTTGAGACGACCGCTGTACGTGATGGTGATGAATGGGTCATCAATGGAATGAAGCGTTGGAATAGCGGACTGCACCACGCCACGCATGACATCATTTTTGCTCGCACTTCGGGAGACTCAGGAAGCCCGGTTGGAATTTCAGCGTTCCTGGTGCCGACTGATTTACCTGGCTTCAATGTTGATTTCTTTTGGTGGACCTTCAACATGCCAACCGATCATGCTGAAGTCTCAATGAAGGATGTTCGAGTCTCAAATAACGCATTGTTTGGTCGGTTAGATCATGGTTTAGATCTGGCGCAACATTTCGTGCATGAAAATCGTATTCGCCAGGCGGCATCATCGTTGGGTGCTGCGCAGTACTGCATCAATGAAGCGGTTGCCTATGCCAACTCGCGCGTGACGTGGGGAAAGAAGTTGTCAAGCAATCAGGCAATTCAATTCCCGTTGATTGAACTACACACTGAGGCGGCCATGTTGCGTCAACTCATTCGTTACACCGCATCGCTGATGGACAACTCGGTGAAGAGTGATCGTCCCGATGTTGAAGGCTTTATGGAGTTCACACATCTTGTGGCGATGTGCAATTACCGAGCTAATCGTCTGGTCTGTGATGCCGCCGATCGGGCGATGCAGACCTGTGGCGGAGTTGGCTACAGCCGACATATGCCCTTTGAGCACATCTACCGCCATCACCGCCGCTACCGCATCACCGAAGGTGCCGAAGAAATTCAGATGCGCAAAGTAGGACAGCATCTGTTTGGTTTTGGTCGCAAATAAACATTGCGACAGCCCTAACGGATCGAGTTAATTCTCGAGAATTGTTGCTGTTTCAATTGATGCAACAAAAACAGTTGACCCGATATCGGCTAAGTCGGAGATCGGCAATCGGGCAGTAACGATTTCGCCAGTGGCGAGCCTGATTCCAAGGGTTCCGTCGTGACCGAAGTATGACCGTGATTCGACAACGCCGGCGTGGCCTTCGTGCGGATCGCGAGATAGTCGAATGTGCTCTGGTCGAACGAGTGCGACCACGCGTTGGGCCGACGAAGTGCACGGAGATGAACCAATTGCATGGAACGCCCGCCCGCGATCAACAATGGCCGAGAGCAAATTTGCATCACCAATAAATCGGGCGACATGCGACGACCGAGGATTTTCGTAGATCTCTTGAGGTGAGCCAAATTGTGCGACTGTGCCATTGAGAAGTACGACGACTTTGTCAGAGATTGACATTGCTTCTTCTTGGTCGTGCGTCACGATGATGGCAGTTGATTCAGTCTTTCTGATGATCGCCGTTACCTCATCACGCATCGACGATCGCATGTTGGCATCTAGGGCCGAGAACGGTTCGTCGAGCAATATCAACTCGGGACTAGGGGCAAGAGCGCGAGCCAGCGACACTCGCTGCTGTTGGCCGCCAGATAGTTGGGCAGGACGACTGTTGCGCTGTGAGGTCATGCCAATCAATGTGAGCATTTCGTCAACACGAGCATGTTGATGGCGTGGTAATCCGAAAGCGATGTTTTCTTCGACGGTGAGATGTGGAAAGAGAGCGCCATCTTGAGGGACAATTCCGACACCCCGCTGTTCGGGTGGAAGGTGAACATCAACCGATGAAACGACTTTGCCGCGCAACGCCAGCGTTCCAGAGGTGGGGCGATCGAAACCTGCAATGAGTCGTAACAAAGTTGTTTTGCCTTCGCCTGAAGGCCCAAGAATTGCAGTGATTGCCTTTTCGGGAACTTCAAACGAGATATCAGTCAAGACTTGCAGGCGACGGAATTCCTTACACACTGATTCAACGGACAGGATGCTCGTGCTTGTCACTTAGAGCCTCCTTGAAGCAATTGCGGTCGGTATCGATACGAAAACAATGATTGCTAAAGCGTAGGGACCGGCGCCGGCATAATCCGACACCGATGTATAAGTCCAAAGTCGGGTTGCCAAAGTTTCAGACCCGGTGGGGCGCAACAACATGGTGGCGGGGAGTTCCTTCATGCCAGCGAGCACAACAAGTGCTCCGGCAGATAAAAGCCCAGGCGCAAGAAGTGGGAGAGTCACTCGCCGGACAATGCCCAATTGGCTGAGTCCGAGTGAACGTGAAACTTCATCTAAAGAGTCGGGGATTTGTTCGGCTGCGGAACGAATTGAACCGACTGCCACCGGCAAGAAAAGTGCGACGTAAGCAATGACGAGAAGGGGAGTGCGCAAATAAATTGGCTCAAGTAATCGAACTCCAAGAAACACCATCGAGATGGCGATCACGATTCCCGGTAAGGCATGCGTGACGTATGTTGACTGCTCAAGCAAGGTGGTTGAGCGACTGGGGTAACGCCCCGCCAGGATGCCGATCGGCAGGGCAAGCAAGATGGTGGTGGCGGCGGCGAGGCCTGAAAAGAACACGGAGTGCCAAAGTGCAGTAGCGATATTGACCATGCTGTCTTCGCTGCCGTAACGGTAGACCCACGTCACTACCCGCCAAATTGGAAACACTAGAGCGAAGACAATGATGGTGCTGAGAAACGCAATCGCTACTGGCTTGACGGAAACGCGGTGTCGCGGGTTGGCGTCAACTGAACGTGCTGACAAAAGTGATTCATTCTTGCCGCGGAAGATCTTTTCTCCGAATAAGAGCACCAGAGCGATGAGTACCAAGACAATGGCAAGTATCGCTGCTCGACTCGGATTAAATCCTGAGCGATACGAACTGTAAATAACCCAAGTGAAAGCGTCGTATCGCATGGTTGCGACTGCACCGAAATCGCTGAGTACATACAGGGCGACAAGTAGTGCGCCAGTTGCGATTGCCCCGCGAACTTGGCGTGCTGCCAAAAGAATGAGTTGTAAAGATCGTCCTCGTCCGTGGATGACAGCGATCTCTTCGATGGCCGGGTTGAGGCGACTCAGCGCCGCACATACGGGAAGAAAGACGTATGGGTAACTCACCAAAGTGAGGACAACGAAGGCTCCGGTGAATCCGGCCATTGACGGTCGCCAACTGATCCAAGCAAAAGCCGCCAAATAACTAGGTATGGCTAGAGGCAAAGCCAGCAATATGCGCCACCCTGAGCGAAAAGGAATATCTCCGCGAGTAACGAGCCAAGCCGCCGGAACAGAAATCAAGACGGACACAACACTGACACTTGCAGCAAGGAAAAGACTGCGGGCGACCAGTTCAATCGTTCGTTGCTGCCATATTTCATCCCAAACAAAGTTCAGTCCTCGATCGGACGCGATGTCGAAGAGGTAAGCCAGTGGCGCAATGGAAGTCAGTGCCGCCAATAGCCCTGGTAAAACCAAGGCTAAAGGCGGGCGCTTTATTCGTATTGCGGTCATAGTTTCAGGATGCCCTTAAAGCGACAGTAGACCAACGTCGTTCAAGAGTTCTTGAGTTTCGGCGATGCTCTGGAGATCTGAAAGATCGATGCTCGGTGGGTCAAGTTCGGCGAGTGTTGGCAAACCTTCGAAAGGAACAATGCCGTCGACGAGTGGATACTCAAAAGACTTCTCCACGAAGAATTTCTGCGCAGAATCAGAAACTAAATAACTAGCGAGACATTGTGAAGCTTCGGGGTTGTCACTGTTTTCTAATGCGCCGATGCCGGCAACATTCACGAGTCCACCGATGTCTCCGGGTAAGTACTGGTTCTGAGCAACGACGTTCTCTGCACCTTCGGCAGCAATCTTTTCGTAGAGGTAGTAGTGATTTACAAGACCGAGTGGAACTTCTCCGGCGTTGACCGCATCACGCACTGCACCGTTCTTTTCATACGCAACGGGTTTGTTGGCGGCGAACGCTTCAAGCCATGCACGTGCATCGTCTTCGCCTCGCAAAACTCGCAGTGCGGTAACGAATGATTGCCAACTGGCATTGGTGGGGGCGAAACCAATCTTTCCTTTCCACTGTGGATCAATCAATTCATCAATTGATGTGGGTGGGGTCGCGACGAGTGTTGGGTTGAAGATAACAACGCGAGCACGACCGCTCGTTCCGACCCAGTTGTTGGACTCGGAGCGGTACATCGCGGCGACTCGGTTGAGAACTGAATCTTCAAGTTCGATGAAAAGGCCAGCCTCTGAGACCGCTCCAAGGGCGCCGGCATCTTGGGAGAAAAATACATCGGCTGGTGTGGCATTACCTTCGGTCAATATTTGGCCGGCTAATTCTCCGCTATCGCCGTAGCGAACCTCAACATCAATTCCGGTGTCAATCGTGAACTGGGTGTACAAATCGGCGACGAGCTTCTCGCTACGACCCGAGTAAACGGTCAGTGAACCACTTGCTGTTTCGCACGGATCGGTGGCGACGGGGGCGACCATTGAGGTATCGGAAGGCAGGTCAGTTGAAGCTGGCTGAGTGTTTTCTGAAGTCTCCGAGCCGCCACACGCTGCCATTGTGAACAGACCTAAGGCTGCGAGGCTGGCCATCGCAATGCGGGTCCTGGGGCGGGTTGTCGTCCTTGATGTCAGTATCATTGGCATGGTGTTGTTTCCTTCCGAGAGGTGAATGTTAGGCAAGCCTAACATCTAGTAGGCATGCCTAACAACACGGGTTCAAAATTTTGGCGAGATCACTGCGCTGATCTCGAACAACTTGATGCCACGGCTACCGTGGAAGCATGTCTGAAGCAAACTC
>JBIKOO010000089.1:0-5672 GCA_044358015.1 Ilumatobacteraceae bacterium | reverse complement strand
CTTCGCCGCCAAAGAGCGGGTGGTGGCAAGCCACAAAGTGACCTGGCTCAACCTCGCGCAATGTGGGTTCTTCACTTCGGCAACGATCAGAGGCATTGGGGCAACGGGTGTTGAAGCGGCAGCCATCGGGTGGCGAAACCGGTGAAGGAGGTTCGCCCTCAACACCGATCTTTTTGACAGCAACTGTGGGATCGGGAACCGGTATCGCCGACAATAAGACATCGGTGTACGGGTGAGCAGGATTGCGATAAAGATCATCGCTACCTGACACTTCACAAATCTTTCCGAGATACATCACGGCAATGCGATCGCTGATGTTTTTGACGACGGCTAAGTCGTGAGCGATAAAGACGAGTGTGAGTCCGAACTCCTTTTTGAGATCTTCAAGCAGGTTGACTACTTGTGCTTGAACGCTGACGTCAAGGGCTGACACTGGTTCGTCACAAATAATCATCTGCGGATTCAGCACTAGTGATCGGGCGATGGAGATGCGTTGGCATTGGCCGCCCGAGAATTGGTGCGGTTTGCTTTCTGCAGCGCGTTCGGGATCGATACCGACATGCTCCAGAATCTTGTCAACCGCTGCAAGTTGCTCGGCCTTTGTTCCACGATTCCAAATTGACAGTGGTTCTAGAACAATGTCGCGCACGTTGCGTCGCGGGTTCAGAGAAGAGATCGGATCTTGGAAGATCATCTGGATCTTGGTGCGAGCCTCGCGCATTGCTTCGCCCGACAAAGCAGTGAGGTCGGTGCCATTGAAGACAATTGAACCCGATGTCGGGCTCGGGAGCTGCATGATTGCTCGTCCAGTGGTGCTCTTTCCACAACCAGATTCGCCCACGATGCCAAGGGTTTCACCTTTCAGAACGTCAAAGGAAATTCCACTCACTGCGTTGACCTTTAAGCCAGTACGACCGATGGGGAATTCAACAACAAGATCTTCGACGCGCAAGAGAACGTCATCGGTGTTGCGCAGATGTGCTTTGCCTGTGCCAGCCATCAGCTTCCGCTTCCTGTTGAAACAAATTCACCCTTACGAGTGAGTTCGACTTTGCGCTCAAGGTATTCGGGCGATCCGACCGGATAGAAACAGCGGTACGTGTGATCTGGTGTTGCGGCCTGCTGAAGTTCAGGTTCTTCATTGAGGCACAGTTCGCGTACGTAGGCACAACGGGGAGCGAATCGGCAACCCTTGGGCGGGTGAACGATATCTGGAGGACGACCGGGGATAGTTGCCAATCGCGAATGTGATGGCTGATCAAGACGCGGGATACTGCGCAACAGTGCCTCGGTATACGGCATTTTGGTGTCAGCAAACAAGGTTTTGGTCGGGGCCTTTTCGACAACTTTGCCGCCGTACATCACGGCGATTTCGTCGGTGTATCCCGCAACAACACCGAGGTTGTGGGTCACGAGCAAAAGCGACATGTTCCGATCGCGTTTTTGCTCGCTGATTAATTCAAGAATTTGCGCTTGCACGGTCACGTCAAGAGCAGTTGTGGGCTCGTCGGCGAACAACATGTTGGGACCACAAGCCAAGGCAATAGCAATCATCACGCGCTGACGCATACCGCCAGATAGTTCGTGAGGGTACTGATTCAACCGACGAGTTGGCTCGGGAATTCGGACATCGCGAAAGAGTTTTTCGGCGATTGTCATCGCCTCAGAAGCCGACATACCAAGGTGCAAGCGAAGGGACTCGGTGATTTGTTTGCCCACTTTCATCACCGGGTTCAATGAGGTCATGGGATCTTGAAAGATCATCGCCATTTCGCGACCCCAAATAGCGCGCATTTCTTTGGGGGAGCGATTGCCAATTTCTTGGCCTTGGTAGCGCACGGAACCTTTGCGAATCACTCCATTACGTGGGAGAAGGCCCATGATTGAACGAGACAATACGGTCTTGCCTGATCCTGATTCTCCGACGACACCTAGTGATTGCCCACGACGAATCTGAATAGATACTCCGTCGACGGCACGAGCGATACCGCGGGGAGTTTTGAAATGCGTTTTGATCTCGACTGTTTCAACAAGCGGTTCTGCTTCGGATCGGACGACGTCAGGCGGGTTCATAGCGTGGTTTCCTTAACATCGAAGTAGTTGCGCACGCGGTCGCCGGCAAAGTTCAGGGACAACACGGTTAAGAACAACATCAAAATGGGAAAGAAGGCGATCCACGGAGCTTCTTCGAGAGTCTTGGAGGATTCTGAACCGAGTTGAATCAATCCACCCCACGTAATTCCTTTTTCAACCGAGAGTCCGAGGAAAGACAATCCGCCTTCGGCGACAACTGCGACGGCCATCCCAAGCAAGGCCAACGATGACATGGGGATCGCGACGTTGGGAAGAATTTCTTTGATGATGATACGACGATTGGTTGCGCCGATTTGACGTGCGGCCAGGACGAACTCTCGATCGGCGAACTGCAAAGTGGCGGCTCGTGCCAGTCGGCCCACCGGGGCGATACTTAACAGCCCGAGTACTAGCGAGATCGTGAGCAGACTTCGCTCAATGAGTGATGTGAGCAAGATCGCCAGCACGAGAGATGGGAACGAGAGCAAAACGATAAAAACAAATGAACTGATGCGATCAATCCACCCTTTGTAGTAGCCCGAGATCACGCCAACCGTGCCACCGACTAAAAATCCGGCGGTGATCGCTGCGAAACCCACAGCGAGAGAAATTCGGGCTCCGTGCAGAGTGCGAGCAAAGACATCGCGGGCGTCTTTGTCGGTACCGAACCAATGTTTCCACGACGGAGAATATGGTGGGCGACCGTTTGCGGTATCGAGAAAATTCTGAGTCGGGCTCTTCAACGGCAATAGTGGGGTGAACAGGGCAATAAACGCCATGAGTCCCAGCCACGCGACGCAGAGCCAAAAACCAATGCCGAGTTTCTTTTTGACGGTGGTCTCATCTGGGTTAACCGCAGTAGAGGTATTGGGGTGAGTACTCATCGACGGACTCTCGGATCGATCAGGGTGTAAGCGAAATCAACGAGCAAGTTAATGATGACGAAAGACGATGCGACGATCATCACAATTGCTAAGACGACAGGGAAGTCATTACGAAGCACTGATTCAACAAGACTTGAACCGATGCCGGGGATTCGGAAGACGGTTTCGGAAACAATTGATCCACCGATCAACGCTCCGGTGTTGAGGCCGACGACGGTAATGAAGGAGAACAATGAAGGGCGCAGAGCATGAACAAAAAGAATTCGCCACTTCGATAATCCCTTAGTGCGAGCTAGGAGAATGAAGTCTTGTTGCAAAGTCGTGATGAGGTCGGTGCGAAGTAGTCGTTGGTAAACGGCGGCGACTGGCAAACCAATCGTGAGTGCCGGTAGCACCATTTGAAAAAGCCGGCTCCTCAACGGATCGTCGGCGGTATATGTCAAAGGCATCCAGCCAAGTTTGATACTGAAAACAAATTTCAAGATGACGGCGATAGCGAAGTTGGGCATGGCTACCAAGAAAAAAGCATTGATCGTCGAAATGCGGTCACCCACTTTTCCGGCGCGAGAGGCTGTGATGAGCGCCCACGGAATTGAGACAAAGATGGCGAATAATTGGGCCATCAAAACCAAAGTAATTGTCCGGGGGAGTCGTTCGCTGATGACGCCCGACACTGGTGGTTGACCAGTCGAACTAAACGTGACACCGAAATCGCCCTGCACAAAATCGCTGACCCACAGCCCATAACGAACCGGTAGAGATCGATCAAGATTGAACTCGCGCTTAGCCGCGTTAATCATTTCAACGCTTTCGGGGTTATTGACGTCCCCAGCGACTGGACCAAGAATATTGAACAAAGGGTCGCCCAAGACATTCAACGCCCCAAAGGTGAGCATGCTCACAGCTAAGAGGAGAAGAATGGCTAAGGCGACCCTTTGAACGTAATAACGCATATAACTAAAAGTAGTCCTTGATAGGTCGGATCAGAGAATCAGCTACTGAGCCACATTGATGAGAAGTACGGACGACCGTTAGTTGAGCACACCAATGGATCTCCATCGGGTCCAACACGATCACAACTGCCGTGAACCTTGTCAGACTGAATGATGGCCCATGAAGAATGCGTCATAAAGATGTAGGCATACGAGTCATGTATGTTCTGGACCAACTGCTGGAAGGATGCAGTTCGCGCTTCAGGTGTCGCTGGGTTAGCGATCTCTTTGAGAAGTGCGTCGCGGTCTTCGTCGCAATAGCGCGGCCAGTTGAGTGAAATGCCACCGATATTGCGGCATTCGAGCCAGACACGGTCGTCACCGGTGTTTTCGGCACCGAATTGACGCCAGCCCACCACGTTGTACGCACCAAGTGCTGCTTCTTGAATGTGGTCAGCCTGCGACTTCTCATCAAAGGTGACGTTGAACGATTCGCTCCAACCTCCGTTATAGAAGTCGGCAATTCGAGTCGCCAACACTGACGGACCAGACCACTGGTATTCCATGTTGACTTTGCCATCGGTGCAGAGTGCAGAGCCATCTTCAGCAGTTGGGTTTTCGCCACAGTATTCAGCAACGAGAACTGCTGCAGCCGCGGGGTCATTGCCGTCTTGCTTCACATCGGGGTTGTAGTTCGGGCTGTCCGGCGTAAAGATCTGGTCAGCCATGCTGCCTTCACCAGCATTGAACAAGTCGTAGTAGCCCTGACGATCGGTGGCCAATGCAAGAGCCTGACGAACACGAATGTCGTCAAACGGTGCCTTAGCGGTATTGATCATCAAGAAGTACTCTTCGCCGTCTTCGTCAATGTCGAGAGTGAGGGTCGGGTCGTCGCGGTACGTCGGGAACTGATCTGTATCAGTGGTGTGGATGATATCCAAGTCACCGTTCTGCAACAGTTCGGTACGAGTGCTCGGATCGGGAACCGGGTAGAACTCGACAGCGTCAAGGTAGACCGGTCCGATGATGTCGGTACCCCACCAAGCGTCGTTGCGAACGAACTTGGTCACTGAGTCTTCGGTACGGCTGTCAAACGTGAAAGGTCCAGTACCAACGGGCTCCTGGGCCAGAGTCGCGTCAGCGGCAACTGCATCAAGCCAAGTTGGTGAAGCGATGTAGCCCAATTGAGCGGTCAAAGCTGTTGGGAAGAATTGGCTCGCTTCAAGTGGATGGAACTCCATCTTTAAATCGTCAATCTTCACAACGGCGCCGGTCTCGGGGTAGTACGGGCGTACTGCCAATCCGACGAGCGGGTCGTTACGAGTGATTTCGAACTGCTTGATGACCGCGTCGGTGGTGAGAGGTGTTCCATCGTGGAAGAGCACGCCAGAGCGCAATGTCATTGTCCACACCATGAAGTCGGCCGAAGGTTCAATTGACTCGGCCAAGTACGGCACGGCGTCGCCAGCCTGGTTGAAGGTGAACAAAGGATCGAAAACCGCGGAGGCCATCGTGAGACCCGAGACAGCCAGGGCTGAAGCAGTCGGGTCAAGACCGTCAACGTCAGCCTCAAGACCAACGCGCAGGGTGCCGCCAGCGACTGGTGTTTCGTCGGTCGGAGCTTCGGATGATGGCGCTGAGGAATCAGAGCCTGGAGCTTCGGTTTCGGACGGGGCACTGGTTTCGTCGCTTGAGCTTCCGCCGCCGCAAGCTGCAGCGAAGGACAGCAAGCTGACCAATGTGACCCCAAGAATTCGGCGAGTGCGCCGACTGGACTGACCAT